>JAOABT010000020.1 GCA_026418215.1 Clostridia bacterium
ATGTGTATAAGAGACAGCCTATATGGCCGTGCAGGAGGACGTGAATCTCAAGGTTTTAGAACTCTTTGAGCAGGTTGGTATTCCCTTGACACTGCCAGCCCAAAGGCTTGTGCTGGAGAATGGGAGCGAATTGAAGGTGCCGCAAGGCTAATAAAACAAAAAAAGCTCCAGATTTCTCTGAAGCTCTTATCTTGGTGCGAAAGGCGGGATTTGAACCCGCACGTACTTGCGTACACTAGAACCTGAATCTAGCGAGTCTGCCAGTTCCACCACTTTCGCATGCGCCAAGCATTTAATAGTATACAGTAAAAGCGGCATCATGACAAGACTATTTTATAATTTTATTCTATCCAGTTCTTGATCCCATTTCTTGATCCCTAATTGAAAAAGTAACTTCCACCCGAGTAGGAAGGGTGACTAACCCCCATCCCCTCACATCACCGGTTACCGTTCGGTACACGGTGGTTCAGCTGATGTTAAGATGTGCCTTTGCTTTGCATTACCTATCTCTCTGCTCTTGACGTTCTTACTATCAATCTTCTTAGACTATGCCCATGCAGGGCGAACCAAGAAAAGCCTCCCGCCGCATCAGTTTGCGGTAGGAGGCTTTTCTTTATAGGTTGGTTTACCTGGCTCTATTTTGAAACCTCAAGTATGGTTTCCTGTCCGGCTTTCACCTTCACATAGGTAACATCTCCGTATAAATCCTTACCCACGGCGTAGCCTTCACCCTCGAGCTTACTGAGTGCATCCGGAGAATTAGCCTGATTCAGCTTGACTCCCTTTAAGGAGGCACTTCCACTTAAGCCGTGAACCTTGACAATGTAGTATTTAAGCTCGGGAGCATATGTGCCTTGCTGTGCTTTAAAGGTCACAGTGGCCTTCTTCCCGTCACCTGCGGCATTGATGGACTGCTTGAAATAGACACCCTTTTCATAATCATAGGTCCTGCCATCGTCATCGTAGTAATTGAAGGCTGTAGCATTCAAAGCCGGGAAAACATCCAGATTAACCTGTGTGATTGGCTTTTCGCCAATATAGTTTAAAACCTCCTGGGTGGGGATAATAGCACCCTTTTTGATAAACAGCGGAATATCCTGCCAGGTATTGGCATTGAGTGCATACTTGATGGTCTGCCCGCCCTGATAAATTGTTCCCTTGAAGTAATCAATCCACTCTCCCTGAGGCAGATAGATTTCCTTTTGAACCTGGGCCTTATCAACAACGGGTGCAACCAGCAAATAATCGCCGAACATCCAGGCACCCACATCGTTCTCAACATTCTTATCCTTGGGGTAGTCGAAAACAAGGGGTCTTACAAGACCATTGCCGGTCTCATAGGCTTCTCTTTCGTAGGCATAAATATAGGGAATGAGGCTGTAACGCAGTCTGATGGCGTCTGATGCCGCTTTTTCGGCTGTTGGTCCGTAAACCCATGGCTGACGCTGCTGGTTTTGTGCACCGTGAACTCTGAAAACCGGTGTGAAGGCACTAAACTGCACCCATCTCGCATAGTTTTCGGGATCGGGTGTACCATGAAAGCCGCCGGTATCCATTCCCCATTTGACCTGACCCACATTGACGGATGCCAAGAGATTCACTCTTTGATTCTTCATGGAGATAAAGCCCGTATTAATGTCACCGGACCAGGAGCCGTATGCATAGCGCTGGGAACCCAGATAAAAGTTTCTATTGATGGACCAGACGCGCTGGGTGGAATAAGCGCGCTGTCCTTCATATAGCGAACGCTCCATATTCATGAACTGAAAATTCTTAGAGACTGTATCGGCCTCATCGTTCCAATAACCGATGATCCCCTTGTCAAAAGCCTCCTTCATGTGCTCCCAATACCACAAACGCACCTCTGGAAGGTCAAAATTGAGCTCATTAATATCCTTCTTAGAAAAATAGTCGCTTTTCTTAAGGGCTGGATTAATCCAATAGCCCTTCTGATCGGCATATTTTCCCTGAACCGTGTCAACATGGATTCTTGGCTTCATAATGCCGGTAAGCTTGATACCTTTGGCCGCCATTATTTCTTTAAGCTTTCCTGACTGGCTGTCAGGGAATTTTGTTGTATTCCAGGTCCATTCGCCATAATTATCCTGGCCCCAGTTTTTCCAGTCAAAATCAAGGCAATAGTTGTCTATGGGGATCTTCTTGGCACGGTAGGTGTCCACGATTTTCATAAGCTCGGCTTCATCTATACCCCACTCGGTGTTGGTAAAGCCCATCGCCCATTTCGGGAACATCGGGGATGTGCCTGAGATAGCCGCCACGGCCTGCATAATTTCTTTGGGCTGGCCGACAGCAATATAGAATTCGGAATCATCCTTTGAGGGCTTAAGATAGGTTAGTTTGCCGTTGGTTTCATCAAAAGACCCGCCGTCTGTATCCACCAGCACACCATAGCCCTTGGTGCTCCAAATAAGCGGAGCACCCGTATGCCCCTGGGTTCCTGCTTCCACGCGTCCGCCCTTGCTTCTAAGCAAAAGCTCCGAGGTGTTTTCACTAATGCCGAAGCCCTTGATACCAAAGAAGCTGTCGGTTTGATCATGCTTCAATACAATATCCCTTGTTCGATTATCCGTTGGGTAGATGTATTGCACCATCAGCGTACCGGATTTGTCATAGACTGAAACATCAAAGGTTTTGGCATCGATCTTGACAAGCATCTTATCGGTTTCAATGGTTATAGGATTTGTCTTCTGGTTGATTTTTGCGTGTATATCCTCCCACTTTACACCCGCAACAACGAGTGTATCCTGGCTGGTTTTGCCGTCGGGTTGGTAATTGACCCTAAGAATATTGTCCTTACAGGCTTGCAGCTCAAGAATATTTGTTTTGTTCTTAATGGTGAGCTTGCTGCCTTCAATCGTAATGCCTGCCGGTGTTGATAGAGAAGCCGTGTTGGTCGTCTGTGCTTGTACAGGGTTTTTTGAAGGAACTCCGCCGACAAAGAAACCCAGCATGAAAAAAGCAATCACTACGACACTGACAATGAGAATACTTTTATTTTTCATTCTTTCCTCCTCTTTAAGACAATTCTTTGTTATTGCGATAAGCCCCGAAAAGCAAAAGTCTATGCCATTTTGGCGGCATAGCTTAAGCTTCCGAATTTAGCTAAACTATAAGACTTTTAACATTTTTAAATGAGGAAGGCCTACTTCGATAAAGGTTTCTCCAATGATTTTATAGCCCAGCTTGGTATAAAAAGGTACAGCCGTTTTTCGCGCATGGAGCACGATTCGAGCAGCGCCCCTCTCCCTGGCATATTCTTCAGCAAATGAGACTAGCGCCGTCCCAATGCCTTGGCCCTGTAAGGCCTCACCAACAGCCACTTGCCTCATCTTGATGTCTTCCGGAGTAAGCTCGGTGAGAATCAGGACGCCAACAAGCCTATCGCCCATAAAAGCGCCTATATGTCTGTCAAAACGCTCTTTATCAAGCTTTTCGTCATACAGCGATAGCCCCAGAGGCTGCCGAAGCACCCGGTCCCGCAGGGCAAGCTCGGCCTTATAGTTGTCTGAGCCATAATCAATAAGCCTGCACTCGAGCTGATCCATAAGCATCACGTCCTTATCGTGCTAATACCAAAAGCTCAAAGGGCTGTATAACAGCCGTGTGAACAACCCCCTGGGTATTGTTCAGGCCATTTTGATCAGCCAGTATCCTATACTCCTCTTCAAGCTGCAGCGAGAACGATGTTTTATTAGGATTTACCATGATCAAAAGCTCACTGTATTCACAGTAATCCTTAATATTATCAATGGAATAGATAATCACATCATTGGGAAGCGCTTTAAGGCTCACATGCTCAAGGATTTCCTTCTTGGTATTGAAACGAAGGGGCTTAAGCTGCTTTCTCAAGGCAATCATATCCCTAACGTAATTGACGTTATTCTGGAACAAGTCCTTCCTGTCCCAATCGAGCTGGTTCACAGAGTCAGGCGACATATAGCTGTCTTTGGAGCCATTCTTTGTTCTGAAGAACTCGTGCCCGGCATGCAGGAAGGAAATACCCTGAGAGACAAAAATGAGGCCTGTTCCAAGCTTCTGACGCTTTCTTCTTGTCTCCTCGTCATCCTCGCTGTTGCAGAGGGATATTTTATCCCAGAAGGTGTGGTTGTCGTGGCATTCGATATAGTTGATGGCTTGGGTGGGCTCATTGAAATACGGCACCATGTCACCAATGGTTGTAACGGAGCCCGCAATAACATTCTTAACTTTGTCAGCCAGGTCCTCGGCACCCGATAAATAACCGAGAGGTTTTGTGGGGTCCTCAAGGGCATGACCGCGAAGCGTCATAAAGAAGCGGTCGTTAAAGTGTGCAATCCTGGGCATTTCGCTCTGATTGATGATAGCAGCCTTTTTTGAATCCTCCATAAGGGTAGGCATATTCCAGCCCTCTCCGTAAACCATGATGGAGGAATCCATGCTGTGAAGCTCCTCAGCCAGCTTGTTCATGGTGGCAATGTCTATAATGCCCATGAGATCAAAGCGGAAGCCGTCAAAGCCATATTCTGTTGCCCACATTTTAACAGAATCAACAATATACTTGTGCATCATCTTTCTGGTGGAATCGGTGTCATTACTGCAGAAGGAGCCGTTGGATATCTCACCGTTTTCGCCCAGTCTGAAATAGTAATCCGGCACGATACGGTCAAAGGCAGATGTATCCTTATTGAACATGTGGTTGTAGACCACGTCCATATTCACTCTGAGACCCTTGGCATGAAGGGCTGCAATGAGCTGCTTCAATTCAAGGATGCGTGAATAAGGATTATGTACATCAACAGCGTAGCTGCCTTCCGGAATATTGTATTGAACCGGGTCATAGCCCCAGTTATAGAAGGCGAATTGGTTGACCTCGTCAACGGAGCCGAAGTCATAAACCGGAAGAAGCTGAACATGGGTAACGCCAAGGCTTAGGATGTAATCCAGGCCTGTTGCGGTTCCTCTTGAGGTTTTTGTACCCTCTTCCGTAAAGGCAAGGTATTTTCCTTTATACTTCATTCCGGAGTTTGCATGAACCGAAAGGTCACGAACATGCACTTCGTAAATGACAGCATCTGTATAAGAGGCTAGAGGAGCTCTTTTGTCCTTGTTCTGCTCAATTTTGATAAATTCGGGGTTAATGACCACGGATCTTTTGGAATTGGGTGTGGAAGCCTTTGCATAAGGATCGGTGGCTTCGTTCCAGAAGCCGTTGACCTTTACAAGATAAACATAGGAGAAGCGTTCCCAGTTTCCGGGAATCTCAATGCTCCAAACACCGCGTTCGCCGCGTGTCATGGCCTGACTTACAATTTGACCGGGTGCTGACGAGCCCTCCTCTCCTTTAAGCTGTAGGATAACCTCGGAGGCTGTAGGCGCCCAGAGCTTGAAAGCGCTTGCACCGACAGTATAGGAAGGCCCCAAGTCATCGCCGTCATAGAAAAAGGCGTTGTCAAAGGCCTCGCTTCTCACTAAAAGACCCATGCACAGCGGGGTTACAAGGTGATGATCGTTTAACAACTCATATTCCTTACCAATTTCAATGCCTTCAGCCTTGAGTGTGTAGCGGTAGTACTCGCCATCATCCACTGAATCAAGGATGACAAGATCCTGTATCTCTCCCATTGCACCTCTTAATTTAAAAAGAACACTGATTCCGTTATAAAACGTTTTTGCCTGGTAGGCCGTAATTTCCTGAAAGCCGTCCAAATAGGCTTCCAATGTTTTCTGTTTTCTCATGTGCTTCTCCTTTTATATGGCATTAGTTATAGCATAGAATATGCAAGTCCTTGCATCAAGAAATAATTTACAAGAAAAAGGCCCAACTCGTAAGTCAGGCATTGGCTTTATTTTGTTTATTCAATTTACTAATCAATAAATACGGCGGAGTACCAATTCATGGCCTCATCCTTATCCTTCAGGGTTTCTATGGGCAGATTGAATTGACGTACGGTTTTGAATACATCGATTCCCACGCTGTGGAAGGCTGGACGCGCTTTTTTCGGGTTGGCGCATTTTACACCCGCAAAGCCTGTGCATTTCTCACAGTTGGCACAGTCACTCAAAGAGAAAGCAAAATAGAAGCCGTCCATAAAGGCCTGCCGTTCAACCTCGAAGGATGCCTCCTGCGAGATTCTCTTATCGGGGGAATGGATGATGATGCCACGCTGATAATTCTTCAATACCTTTTCATATTCCCAAGGCATTAAAGAGCCTTTTCTCGAAGGGCACGTATGCCCGAAGCCCCAGTCGGAGCAGCCAAACATACATTTAAGGATGGTGCGTGAGTCGAAAACGATTTGGTCGATATGAAAGGCTGCGGCGTGTTCTGCGCCCTGCTCAAGGGCAATCTTTATGTATTTTTCAAGATTCATCTTGTCCTCCTAAAGGTTATTCCCCTGATGTTGGCAATATACTGCTTGTAATACCGCTAAAGAAATCGTGGAGCGGGTCTCCGTCCATCATCTCAACCATGCAGAAGAGATAGAAAATAATCAGAGAACCGACGATGAGGATTACCAGCGGCAAAGCTTTTAGTTTCTTGACTGAGAGCTTGAGGCTCAGAGTATAAATCAACATTCCGACAGCCACGGTAAAAAGAACAATCCTTTGGGCATCCTCAGTAAACTTCGGATAGTCATACCCGGCGTCAATAAAGAAGTAGTAAGCCCAGATGCCCACACCTATAAACAGGATAAACCACAAAGCAAAAAAAAACCACGGGAATTTCTTCTTTGCAGCCGCTTGAGGAGCAGTTTGTGCGACCGGTATCCCGTTTGGTCCGCAATAGGGCTGCTGCGTAGGCTGTACGGGCGCCTGTGCCATAGATGAAGTATGCTGCGTAGCAGATACAGGGGCCATTGGTGCTGTATGATAAGGCTGAACGGTGGCTTGTGGAGCTAGTACCGGCTTCTGTGCAGTCTGAGCAGCAGTTTGCGAGACGGGATCCTGCTGAGTCGATGGATTGTGTGATTCCGACGGCATATTTATATGAACTGAAGGGGCCGCCTCAGAAGCAGGCTTCTGTTCCTGAGTTGATGCTTGAACAGGCCTATCATCCTGTTTTACAGTTCCTACAGGATTCACAAGACTCACAACTGCTTTATCGATATGGGATTCATGACTTTCCATTGTGTTTTCAGTTTTAAGCTCAGAACCTGTTTCCTTGGTTTCAGCTTGCTGAATAGCTTCTTCCTTTGAAACAACTTTTTGCTTATGACCGCAGGAATGGCAGAATACTGCCGATAATGAAAGGACAGTACCGCAGGATGGGCAATATTTAACCTCGCTCATGGGGAATCCCTCCGAACAAAAATATTCTTTACGTGCATTCTATCACCTTGTAAGCTAAGCTTTCAACCATTATTTCCCTGTGGGTTTCTGCTCCCCGCAACAAGCGCACTTTCTGAGTCCTTAACATAAATTAAGAATACTATTAATTTGTTTATTTTAGATAAGGGCACAACTGTGATAAATATTAAACTCTTTCTCTTTGCGTCAAGTCTACATATTGTCTTGTTTTATTGATTGCATTGCCAGACTCTGCATTTCTACTATTAACACGGTGCTTTTATTTCACAAATTTTCTTAGTGCCTTTCACAGTGCAAAAGACACTGAATAATCATGGGATTGGTAGGATGATGATCGCATTCAGTTCAGTAAGACTAAGCTTTAGTTGTTTTCTACTAAATACACTTTATTTAGATAAAGACTTTTTGTAACATTTCCTTAATAAAAGCTTGGTTATCATATTGCAATGGCATTGACATTTGTTATAGAATCTAATTGCAGGCAAAAAGCTTGCTCTACATGATTCAAGGAGGTTTATTTAACATGAAAAGAATCGTTGCTCTCCTTCTCAGCGTCATGATGGTTGCCACTCTTGCTGCAGGCTGTGGCGCCGGCGCTGCTGGTTTCAAAGTCGGTATGGTTACAGACTCAGGCACCATCGACGACAAATCCTTTAACCAGGGCACATGGGAAGGCATCCTGAAAGCAAAGAAAGACTTCAACCTTGATACCAATTATTTAAAGCCCGGTGGACAAACCCATGCGGACTATACCAAGGAAATTCAGAACCTTTATGATGCCGGTTACAAGTTCATTGTAACTCCCGGTTTCAAGTTCTCCACCGCTATCTATGAATCTCAGGAAAAGTACAAGGACGCCAAGTTCGTGCTTATCGATGCTCTGCCCAACAACGGCAAGGCAGACGCTGAATACAAGGAAGGCGTTACCTCCAATTCCGTTTCCATTTTCTTCGCTGAACACCAGTCCGGCTTCCTCGCAGGTGTTGCTACCGCTCTCCAGCTTAAGGAAGGCGACGTAGGCTTCATCGGCGGTATGGAAATTCCTCCTGTTCAGAAGTTCAACTGGGGCTTCCAGCAGGGCGTTAAGTACGCTAATGACAACTTCAAGACCAATGTTACCATCAAGGCTGAAAACGTTGTATACGAAGGCTCCTTCGACAGAGTTGACGCTGGTCAGCAGCTTGCTGCTCAGATGTTCGACAGAGGCGTTAAGGCTATCTTCTGTGCAGCCGGCGGCGTAGGCGTTGGTGCTATCAACGAAGCCAAGCAGCGCGGTGAAGCTGGTCAGAAGGTTTGGATCGTCGGCGTTGACGTTGACCAGTATGCTGATGGTCTCTTGAAGGATGGAAAGACCTCCATCATTCTTACTTCTGCAATGAAGAAGATAGATACAGCCGCTTATGACATGATCAAGGCTCAGAAGGATGGCAAGTTCCCCGGCGGCAAGGTTCTTACCTTTGACGTTAAGAACAATGGTGTAGGTATCCCCGCTAATAACCCCAACCTGTCTGCTGAAACCATCAAGACTGTTAACGACGTATTCACCAAGCTCCAGAAGGACGAAATTACCGTTGCTGATAAGGCTGACGGCTTAATCAAGTAATTCTAATAACATCCATAAGAGCGGCCTAAAAACCGCTCTTTTTATTATTTTAAGGCCTTATTCCCCTTTACTCCTCTTTTTGATATAATTGAGAAGTCTTTGGATTATGCTGAAATTGCTACTTTATAAAGCAAGGGGGCAAATTGATGGAATTTGTAGTCGAGATGCATAATATTCGCAAGGAATTCCCGGGTATTGTCGCCAACGATGATATCACGCTTACGCTAAAGCAGGGTGAGGTACACGCTCTACTTGGTGAAAACGGCGCAGGGAAATCCACTTTGATGAGCATTCTTTTCGGGCTATACCAACCCGATGGCGGCGTCATCAAGGTACGCGGCAAAGAGGTTAAGATAGGCAATCCGAATGTAGCCAATGATCTGGGAATCGGTATGGTTCACCAGCATTTTAAGCTGGTGCATAACTTTACGGTTACAGAAAACATTATTCTGGGCCTGGAGCCCAAGAACCTGGGCATGTTTGTCGATATTCGCAAGGCAGCCCTTCGTATCAAGGAATTATCCCAGCAGTATGGTTTAAATGTTGATCCTTATGCCAAGATCGAAGACGTCTCCGTCGGCATGCAGCAGCGCGTAGAAATTCTTAAAATGCTCTATAGAAATGCCGATGTTCTTATATTTGACGAACCGACAGCCGTTTTGACTCCGCAGGAAATCCATGACCTGATGGGTATTATGAAAAACCTCATCAAGCAGGGTAAGTCTATCATTCTCATTACCCATAAGCTTAAGGAAATAAAGGCTGTTGCAGATCGGTGCACGGTTATTCGCCGCGGCAAGTATATCGGTACGGTCAACGTGAAGGAAACCGATGAGGCCGAAATGGCCCGCATGATGGTAGGACGCGAAATTTCATTTACAGTTGATAAAAAGGAACAGGAAAAGGGCGAGGCCATTCTTTCAGTCAAGAACCTGTCGGTTATGAGCAACCGTAAGGTTTTAGGACTTAAGAACTTCTCTATTGACGTGCATCGCGGTGAAATTCTTGGTATTGCAGGTGTTGAAGGCAATGGTCAGACCGAGCTTGTTGAGGCTATCACAGGGCTTCGTCACACCGAATCCGGAAGGATCCTACTAAAAGGAAGCGATATTACCAAGACAACCATAAGAAACCGTATCCGTTCCGGCTTGGCTCATATTCCGGAGGATCGTCAGAAACGCGGTCTGGTTTTAGACTATACGGTTGAAGATAATATGGTCCTGGAAATTTACGATACTCTCCCCTATTCTAAAAACGGCCTGCTTCAAAGACAGGCTATACGTGAGCACGCCGAAAAGGTTATTCAGGACTTTGACGTCCGTTCAGGTCAGGGAGCCGAGGCCATTGCACGTTCCCTTTCAGGTGGCAATCAGCAGAAGGCTATTGTAGGCCGTGAAGTTGAGTTGAACCCCGATCTGCTTATTGCCGTCCAGCCAACCCGCGGCTTGGACGTAGGCTCCATTGAATATATTCACAAACGCCTTGTAGAACAGCGTGATAACGGAAAAGCCGTTCTTTTGGTATCACTGGAGCTGGACGAAATTCTCAACCTTTCAGATAGGATCGCTGTGGTCAACAGCGGTGAGCTAGTCGGAATTGTTAATGCCTCGGAAACCAATGAAAACGAGATTGGTCTTATGATGGCCGGGGTAAGAAAGGGGGAAAAGGCTTGAGTAACTTAAAGCAGAACGATAGCAACAAAATGGACGAATTGTCTAAAACCGCTTCTAAAGCAGGATTTAAGCTGAAGATTAGCCGAACAACAACGGTTTCACTTCTGGCAACCCTGCTGGGACTTATTGCAGGAGCGATTTACATGCTTTCAACAGGTAATGATCCGCTAAAAGGCTATTTCTACCTTTTCAGCGGCGGCTTAAAGAGTGTTGAACGTATCGGTAACACGCTTGCTACAGCAACTCCACTAATTTTCACCGGGCTTTCAGTGGCCTTTGCCTTCAGGACAGGCCTCTTCAATATCGGTACACCCGGTCAAATGCTGCTTGGAGGGCTCAGCGCCACAGTCATTGCGCTGACACTTGATCTTCCAAAAGCCATACTACTGCCGGTTATCTTAATGGGCTCCATTCTGGGTGGCGCTCTCTGGGGTGCGATTCCCGGTTTCCTCAAAGCCCGCTTTAACGTGCATGAGGTTGTGTCAGGCATCATGATGAACTGGATCGCCTATTGGGTGGTCTACTACATCATCCCCTGGTATTTCAAGGGTGAATTCCTGGAAACCGAATCCAAAATGATACCTGACCAGGCCTCCTTAAAGGTAGGCTGGCTCAGCAACATGTTTCAGGGCTCATACGTAAACCTTGGGCTTTTCGTGGCAGTTATTGCCGTTATTTTGTGTGCCTTTATCCTCGACAAAACGGTTCTGGGTTATGAGCTTAAATCGGTCGGCTATAACCGTCACGCCGCCGAGTACGCAGGCATCAGCGTTAATAAAAACATCATGCTATCCATGATGATTTCAGGTGCTCTTTCAGGTCTTGCCGGAGCCTCGTTCTACGTGGGTTATGCTTCAAGCATGCAAATCGGTGTTATGCCATCTCAAGGCCTTGACGGTATCGCGGTTTCACTTCTCGGCAACAACTCGCCCTTTGGCGTACTGGCCTCAGCCATCTTCTTTGGCTTGCTTCATTCGGGTAAGGGCTTTATGAATGCCATGACGAAAATACCCCCAGAAATTGCCAATACGATTATAGCAACCATTATTTATTTTGCAGCCACCAGCGTCTTCATAGAACGTGTCTTGGATGGCCTCAAGCGCAGAAAGAGAGGTGCGAAATAATATGTGGGAAATACTGACTTCAATCTCCCCCTACGCCATAGCCTTTACCATTCCACTTCTCATTGCCGCCCTTGGTGGCCTCTATTCTGAACGAAGTGGTGTTGTTAATATCGGTCTTGAAGGTATGATGATCGTCGGTTCCTTTACGAGCGCCTTGATCATCAACCTCCTACAAGGCTCCTTGCATGATACGGCCATCTGGATCGGCCTTATTGCAGCAGCTGTAGCAGGGGCATTATTCTCACTTTTGCATGCCTTTGCCTCTATCAATTTGAACGCCAACCAGGTTATCAGCGGTACGGCAATTAATATGATCGCGGGCTCTTTAACTGTGTTTTTGGCAAGAAACATTACCGGTAGCGGAAACATCCGTATTAACTCTCTTTCCCGCTTTAATGTTCCGGTGCTGAAGGATATTCCGATCATTGGCAAGCTTTTCTTTACGCAAAACTACATGACCACCTGGCTTGTCTTATTGATCTTGGTCATCAGCTGGGCTGTCATCTACAAGACCTCTTTCGGCTTAAGGCTTAGAGCCTGCGGCGAGCATCCTCACGCAGCCGATTCCGCCGGGGTCAATGTCTACAAGGTCCGCTATTTTGCCGTCATGATTTCCGGCGCCTGCGCCGGTCTTGGCGGTGCCATCATACTTGTCACCATTTCAGGTGAGTTCAACGGTTCTGTTGCTGGTATGGGCTTCCTGGCGCTTGCTGCTTTGATTTTCGGTCAATGGAAGCCGTTAGGGATTTTGGGTGCGACTCTGTTCTTCGGCTTTGCCAGCACCATTGCCAACGTTTCCCAGGTTATTCCTGTATTGGCTCAAATCCCGCCGATTTACTTGAAGATATTCCCCTACGTTATTACCTTGCTGGCTCTCGTGTTATTCTCAAAGAGCTCTCAAGCGCCACGTGCTTCGGGTGAACCCTTTGATCATGGTAAGCGATGAGTAGCAATTTGTTATATGTCATATACTATTGAATGTTTCTTCAACTTGATCTGAGCTTGATAAAATGTTTGAAACGTGGATATACATCCACCAAA
>JAOABT010000033.1 GCA_026418215.1 Clostridia bacterium
AGATGTGTATAAGAGACAGCTTTTCCTACCGCTTTCCGGGATGTCGGGATGTTCTCCATTTATGCCGCCACCAATCCTGAAATGGCGGCTCAGGTAGTGGAGCTCATGTATAAGGAGATCACCGATATTGTAAGGGGAGGAATCTCTGATATCGAGCTCACCCGCAGCAAGAATCAGCTCAAGGGTAATTTCATTCTGGGTCTCGACAGTACCTCCGGGCGTATGACCTCGATAGGCAAATCCAAGCTGATCACAGGTTTTGTGAGATCCCCCGAAGAAGTCCTGGAGTGCATCGAGCGCATCAGCCAGGACAGTGTCATGGAGCTGGCCCAGTGGGTATTTGCCCGTGGTGAGGCCGGCGGTGTGCTGCTGGGACAAAACCCACCCGATATCTCCATTCTTGAGCCCTTCAAGCAAAGCATTCGATAAATTCTGTACTTCAACTAATAAGGTGTATGCCTGTATAACTTTTTTAGCCAGTCCCTCGCAAGACTGGCTTTTTTACGTGCCCGCAAATACACAACACAACTGGGCTTCTCATAAAATGTAATACCGAACAACGATAAGGGGGAGGTATGTTTGGAATGTACAGGAGAAAATATGCTGTCATTGGCGGGGACATGAGAAACGTCTATTTGGCAGAACTCTTGAAAAAAGACTATCAATATGTTGAGATATATGGTTTTGAAAAAAGCGGCAAGCCATGGGCTATCAAGAATTCTCCGCTGGACTATGTATTGGACGGGGCACGCGTCGTAGCCTGTGGGATACCGCTTTTGGCGGATAATAACACCTTGACCATGCCCCTGTCCAAGGAAAAGCTGTTTTTGAGCGAGGTTTTGGAAAAGGTCCCGGAGGGCGCCTTATTTATCGCCGGCAAGATACCAGAGAACGTCAAGCAGCAGTTTGAAGAAAAGAAAGTGAAGTGCATTGATATTCTTGACCGCGAGGAGCTGGCGGTATTAAATGCGGTGCCTTCTGCAGAAGGGGCCATCCATATTCTGCTTCAGGAGCTGCCTATGACCTTGATGGGCAGCAAGATTCTTATCGTCGGCTACGGACGTATCGGGAAGATCCTTGCAAAGATGCTCCAGGCTGGCTTCGGAGCTGAGGTCTGGGTAGCTGCCAGGAAGTATTCGGATATTGCCTGGATTGAAGCCCAGGGCTTTAAACCCGTTCCCATGCACCAACTGGCACGCTATGTGTCGGATATGGATGCCCTTGTGAACACAGCACCTGTAACCATCATCGGCAAGGATATCCTTGAAAAGCTGCGGTCTGATTGCTTTTTGCTCGATCTGGCATCGGCACCGGGAGGGATTGACTTTAAAGCAGCAGAAGCCTTCGGCTTTAAGGTTGTCTGGGCTCTGGGACTTCCGGGAAAGATTGCACCCTTGACTGCCGGTGATATTATTCGTCGGACCATTTATAACATTATTGAAGAAGAAGGGGGGAGTTACGCGTGAATCTTAATGGTAAAAAGGTTGGCTTTGCTTTTACGGGTTCATTCTGCACCATTCAGGAAGTTCTCATCGAGCTGGAACGGCTGGTTTTCCTGGGGGCGGACGTCACGCCGATCATCTCCAACAGCGTTGCGACCATTAATTCACGCTTTGGAAGAGCTGAAGAATTTAGAAAGCGTATTGAGCTGATTACCGGGCGTGAATGTATTCAGACCATTGCCGAGGCCGAACCCGTCGGCCCCAAAAAGATGCTTGATATCCTGGTTGTGGCGCCTTGCACAGGCAACACCCTGGGAAAGATTGCGAACGGTATAACCGATACCTCTGTAACCATGACCTCAAAGGCCCATCTTAGAAATCAGCTCCCCGTAGTCCTGGCCATTGCGACCAATGACGGCTTGTCGGGAAGCGCTAAGAACCTTGGGCTCTTGCTCAACACTAGGAATGTTTATTTTGTTCCCTTCGGTCAGGATGACCCGGATAAAAAGCCCAGCTCCCTGATCGCACGTTTCGGACTTATTATTCCTACGCTTGAGCTTGCATTGGAAGGCAAACAGCTTCAGCCAATTCTCGTATAATCATTTGTCACATCGGGCTTGGTGCTTGACAACCTGCATTTGGGTGCAGGTTTTTTATTGTATTGAATTGTAGTGCAAGTTTTTATTCTTATGTGGAGGTTTTTATCCATATGGAAAAATTCTTTCATTTGTGGCCGTCAGCGTGATAAAATAGTCAAACAACCATCTTTAAAGGAGTTACAATGAAAGTACTTGATCTTAAAGACAAGCGATTTTGGTCGCTGATGATCCATTTAGGCCTTCCCATTGCCATTCAGAATCTGATATTCAACAGCCTGACGCTTGTGGACAATATCCTCATAGGCGGGTTGGGAGATGCCAATATAGCTGCCGTCGGTGTAGCCAATAAGCTCAGCTTTATCTTTATGCTTTTCCTTTTTGGTATCAATAGCGGTGCCAATATTTTCAGCGCTCAATTCTGGGGCAAGAAGGATTTAAAGGGGGTTCACAAGGTTTTGGGGCTCAGCTTGATCCTTGGTATCTTTGTAGCAGTTCCCTTTACGCTTATCGGTATTTTTGCTCCGTCCATGATCGTGGACATCTTCTCCAACGATCCGGAGGTCATCAAAAAGGGGGCCAGCTTCCTGAGCATTTTAGCGCTGACTTATCCTATAAGTGCCATAACCTCCTCCTATGGCATGCAGTCAAGAGGTGTTGGAAGAGCGAAGGTTCCTCTGATTGCAAGTGCTATTGCACTTTCGGTCAATACACTCTTAGGCTATGTGCTCATCTATGGTAAGCTCGGTATGCCCGCCCTTGGTATTGAGG
>JAOABT010000125.1 GCA_026418215.1 Clostridia bacterium
AGATGTGTATAAGAGACAGGAACTACACCGGGCTCATGATTGTGATAGCAGCCTTCCTTGTGCTTTTGGGACTAGGCTACTTTTTAAAGAAGAAGTTTATCAAGAACTAGAGAGAAAGGGCTAGGACATGCCACAGGAGATCGAAAGAAAATTTCTTGTTACTCGGGACGACTATAAAAAGCTGGGCCGCGGTGTGCTTTACCGTCAAGGCTATTTAAACAGTAACGCCAACAGAATCGTCCGTATACGAATTGTTGAAAATAAAGCGATGATCACCATTAAGGGCATTTCGGTCGGGGCCGCGCGGCCTGAGTTTGAGTACCCCATTCCAGTTGAAGACGCTGAGGTTCTGCTTTCATTATGCGAAAGGCCTCTGCTCGAAAAATATCGTTACAAGATTGACCATGAGGGCATGGTGTGGGAAATAGACGAGTTTCTAGGAGAAAATGACGGTTTGGTGGTGGCCGAGCTTGAGCTTGAGGCTGAAGACCAGCCCTATCAAAAGCCCGACTGGGTAGGCGAAGAGGTCACCTACGACCCTCGCTATTATAACTCGGCTCTGATACGCCATCCCTACAGCGAATGGCGCAACGGCTGATCAGCGCCTTCCTTTCACCATTCTTCCGTCCCATAGCTCAATGATTCTATCCGACCCGTCCAGTATGGAAGCATCGTGGGTAACCACTACCAGAGAAGCTTCTCCCGAGAGCTCCCTCAAGCAGCGCATCACCTCCATGGCATTGGTATGGTCAAGAGAGGCTGTGGGCTCATCAGCAAAAATGACCTCAGGCTTGTTGATGAGCGCCCTGGCGATGGCAATTCTCTGGCGCTGCCCCTGCGACAGCCCCACAGGCTTCCGGTTCACAAGCCGCGAGAGGCCGAGAGCCCCAAGAATTTCACCCGCTCTTTCACGGCTTTCCTTATCTACTTTTCTTAAGGGCACCAACACGTTTTCAAGCACTGTCAGGTAATCAATCAAAAGGTGACGCTGAAACACGAAGCCGAAGCGTTCACGTCTTAAGTGCACAAGGCTGTCCTCTGTAAAAAGCTCTGTGTCCTTTTCATCATAGAATACCGACCCCGAGGTTGGCTTTCTAAGCCCTGCAAGCACATACAGGAGCGAGCTTTTCCCGCTGCCCGACGGCCCCATGACACCAATATACTCTCCGGAGCGCACAGTGAGTGAAACGTCCTTCAAGGCGCAGTATTCGCCTTCCTTGCCAAGCTCGTAAACGAGCCCTATATCCTGAGCTTCAAGCAGCATATCACTCCACCCCCTCAATGGTTTGTATGGGCTCAAGTCCTTTCAGGAAGCGCCATATAGGTAATAGACTAAAGAAAGCAGAAAAGACGGCGACGCAGAGAGCCCGTGCCAGTAAATCGGCGCTTATCAGAGTAAGCGGCTGGCCCAAAGGGTCCAGGAAAAACACATTCAGCAAGAAGCCTGCAAGGATAACGGCCAGAATTCCCAGAGCAAGTCCCACAGCGTTCATCAGGCCGATCTCAGCAAAGGACCGGTTTACGATCTCCTGTCTGGTGTAGCCAAGAGCCCAGACGAGGCCGAACTCGTGCTTGCGTTGGGAAAAATAGATATAGCAGAGAAAGCCGCAGCAGGTTGAAACGATGACGATGACAAGGATGCAAAAAACCGTGATGAGAAGATCTATATTCCCCATGGTTTTGTTAAGGGCATCACGGTCGGAGGACAGGGTGTTTACCGACAGGGTACGCGTGGCAAGGCCCGCAAGATAGCTGTTCATCTGATCAAGCTTGCCTTCCTTCGGAAAAACCAGAAGGCCATAGCGGTAGGCATCGTTGATGATAAGCTGGCCAAAGGAGACCATGGCCTTGCCGTCGACTATGCCTACAACCTTATATTCCTCAGGAAGCCAGAGGCTATTGCTGAGGCCGCTTCCGATCCTGTCTCCCACATGAACACCCAGGCCCTTGGCCACACTGGCGTGTAAAACAACCTCGAGGCTGCCGGTGAGAGGAAGCCTACCCTCCACCAGCTTTAAATCGAAATTTTTAAGAGTTGCTTTGATATTGTCATTCGACAGAATATATAGCTCGGTATTGTTAAAGCCGCCGATTGTCAGCCTTATAGGGATATTGTAAGTAACAACAGGCATAACCTTGGCAATGCTTTCTTGCTTCTTAAGCTGCTCCATAACCGCCGGGGTCATGGTGGTGCCTCGCGCATAAAGGGTGGAAAGATGCTTTTTGGGCTCCAGGGTAGAGCGCCCATAGGCATTGCCGATGCCGCTTATAACCATGGTTAGGCCATAAACAACCAGCACTCCCAGAAAGGTCGCCAGAGCAACTGAGACAAAGCGCCTCTTATTCTGCTTGAAGTAATTTTGAACCGAATAAGGATGCATGGCTTCCTCCTTTAAAGGCCCAGTTCTTTGAGGTACAGCACAGCATTGGTGCGATCGGTCATGCCTATTTTGCTGTAGATGGTGCTGATGTAATTCCTGGCAGTTCCCTCGGTGATGAAGAGCGCTGAGGCGATCTGCTTGTTGGTAAAGCCCTGAACCATCATGCGGCAGATTTCAGCCTCCCGGTCTGACAGCTCAAACGGAAGCTTGGACTTTTCGTCCTGCTTGCTCTGCTTAAGCCTTGCAAGGCCCTCGGCGAGCTTATGATACACCACCGGAGGAAGCACCATTTTACCCGCATGGGCGTCTTTAATAGCCTCTATGAGCTTCTCGACCTCAATATCCTTCAATAGATAGCCGCAGGCCCCGTTAGCCACGGCCTGAATGATATATTCGTCATCGTTGAAGGTGGTGAGCATAATAATTTTTTTATCGCCGTATTTCTCCCGGATATGCTTCACAGCCTCAACACCGTTCATTTCAGGCATCCTGATATCCATCAGGATAACATCGGGGTTCAGGCTCCCCGTCAGTTCCACTGCTTCCTGACCATTTTTGGCCATACCGGCCACTGTAATGCCCGGTTCGAGTCCCAGCACTGTTTTCAAGCCATCACGGAACAGCGACTGATCGTCTGCCAGCAATACTTTTATGGGATTCATGGCATTTGTTCCTCCTTTGGTTCTACCTCCGCTACGGGTATACTGATGGCAAGGGCGAGACCCTCGCCTGGAGCTGTTTCAATGGTGAGTGTACCGCCCAAGGCTTTCACGCGCTCCTCCATGGATGTAAGCCCGAAGCCCTGCTGAAGCTTGGCCGTCCCCTGACCGTTATCGCTTAAAAGGAATTTTACATAGCCCTTTTCCTCATATAGTTGAAACACAAAGGCCGTGCTTTTGCCGTGCCGAATGCCGTTGGTAAGCCCCTCCTGCAGAGCCCGGTAAAGCATCTTTTCCTGATCACGAGTCAGCCTTGATATAGGCTCTAGCCGGCTTCTGATGGCAATCGCACCGCTTTTCTGGGTTTCTTCAATCAGAAGCCTTAAGGATTGCTCCAGGCTCATCATCTCGTGGCCGCTTTTTAGGGTATGAACCGATTCCCTGATATCGGCAAGGCCTTTTCGGACCTGTCCCTTGGCTATGGAAAGCTTTTCGGCTGACAGTGAGGGGTCTACCGGGATAAGCCTTTCGGCTGCCTCCAGCTCCAAAAGCACGGTGGTAAGCGTGTGTCCTACTGTATCATGAATCTCGCGCGCAATACGGTTGCGCTCCTGGACAATGGTCATTTCCTCCAGCTCCTCGGAGGTTTCCTTAAGCTTTAAATAAGCGTTCTGGAGCTGATGGCTTTTTACCTTCAGCGCTCCCATGGTTTCTGAAAGCCTCTGCTTTTGCTCCGACTGGGCCTTCAGGAGCTTGACGGCCCCAAACAAAACCGCTATGATAACGGCATTGACAGCTAACCTTTCAGCGAATTGAAGGTTGATGGCAGAGGTGTTCCTTATATAGAGATTGAAGGATTGAAACACAAAGGATGCGGCTGTTGTTAGTGAAATGGTCCAATTGTTCTTGTAGAACGCCGCATCGGCAACCAGGACAAAATAAAGCCATAGCGCTATGCCCGTGTGATCGAGCCATGCGATTAAAAAGGTCAGGCCAATTTCCAGGATAACCAAAAGGACGGGCAGCACTGCCCCATTCCGGCTTCCGCCCAGAATGGCCAACCGAAATGTAAAGCTCAGGCATAAAGAACCCGTCAGCAAGAGAAGCGCCCAGGGATCGGAAGGATTCCAAAGGAGCACCAGAACACTGATGGAAATGAGTGCAAGGTAGAGCATTCTTACGAGAAGCTTTTCTGTTTTATCATCCATAAACGTCCTTTGCGGGGTCTATTAGAGATTTAAATTAAGTTCAGCCCATCTGCCCCAGGGGCCAAAAACCGGGCTTCTATGATGAAATGACCGTTAACCTTATTCATGAGAAGGATTCTATTTGAATTATACCGAATGCCGGCACCCCTCGTAAAGCCATCATATGACAGCTGTCATGCAAGGATATGACAATCCTCCTTACAGCCGACACTATGAAGCTGACTCTCCCTTCAAGTACAATAAGGATGTCACCAAATGGTGGCGCTTAAAGAAGTGATAAAAAGGAGCGATCATTATGAAAAAGAATCCCCTCATTCTTGCCGCAGTAGCTATAGCGGCGTTAGCTCTGCTGATTGCAGGCTGTACAGCCCAGGGCTTTTCAATTAACTTCTCAAACAATAACGTCAAGCAGGAAGACGAAAAGACTCTGACCCTTTCTCTGGACAATGCAAAGAGTCTGCTTGTTGATAACCAGACAGGAAACATTTCCATCAAAAAGGGACGCGACAGCAGCGTCTCTGTAAAGACCAAGATTAAGGTTGAAGGCCAGGTCACCGAAGAGGTTGAAAAGGTCTTGAAGAACGTAAAGACCTACGCAGCCGTTAAGGACGGCATGCTCGAAATACGTGCCGTATGCAATGACGGAAGCGACTTCTGGCGCTGGAAGCAAGACCATTACCGCATGCTCAACGTCAACATAAACTTTGATGTTGCTCTTCCTCAGGATTTAGAGTCGTATAAGCTCCGTCTGATTACCGGCAACATCAACCTTGAAGGCCTCAATGGCTCAACGGATGTCGAGAGCATTACAGGAAACGTCACACTTAATAATGTCAAGTTGAGTGGATCGAACCGCGTTCATCTGATTACCGGCAATATCGATATCAAAGGATCGGTCGCAGACGCTGAGAGCCTCGACGTCAATAACACCACCGGCAATATCAACTTAAGCCTGCCCGGAGATTCCGGCCTTAAGCTGAAGGCCTCCATCGTCACAGGAAATATTGATGGCAGCCTGATCGGCGATTCAGCCATCAAGGGTATTGGCGGAACCTCAATCGAGAAGGAGATCGGCTCGGGAAAGACAGAGACCTCCGTCAAGCTGGTCACCGGAAACATCACAATCAGTAAGAAATAACCAATACTTATAAAGCACGGGAGTCAGGAGCTGATGCCATCCAAAGGCGTCACTTGCCTGGCTCCTTTAATTTTGGAGAAAGAGCCTAGAGGGGTTTGTTTGCATGGTAAAACTATTTAATTTCATGACCTGACTTTATATGAGTTAAGCAAAGTGCAGTCATCTGCCCAAGAAGCCCTGATTGCACCACCTCCAAACAGTTATCCAGCTTCATCCTACTTATCCATGTACGGATGGGTGCCCAGTGCCGCATTAGGTGCCGGAGCAGCCAGGGTTGGCCTTTTTAGCCCATGGACGGGCACAAAACAGGTACCTTCCCAATAGTATGGTGTGAGGTGGTATGCATGAAGTGCGAATTCATCAAGAAGCAGACAATTAAAGATAAACTGTATCACAACAAGGTTTTGATGGTTGATGTCAAAATCGACTATCCATCCATTACCCAAGGCTACGAAGGAGATCCCATGCGCTTCAATATGCACTACAGACAGAAAGCGCAGAAAAACTATCGCTATGCCTCCACCAAGCTCTATCAGGCCGCTGTTAAGCAGTATACGATTGCCAAGCCTCAGGGTGTGCCGTTTAACAATTTTGAGTTTGTGGAAGCCTTTGAACCGACCTATTGCAGGAAACCATTTATCAGTCTCTATTACGACCTCTATGAATTCACGGGCGGAGCCCATGGAAACACCATTCGAAAGGGCAACACGTGGGACATGAGAAGGGGTGTCATGCTGCCTTTGGAAGCCTTCTTTGACAAGGACTACGATTACCAGGCCGTTATGCTGCGGTATATCGAATCCGAGGCAAGGCGCCGGCAGATTACAGGAATGGCGACCTATTTTGATGGCCTTCATGAGAACCTGAAAAAGTATTTCGATGCACAGAACTATTACCTTACCGAAGAGGGTCTGGCGATCTTCTATCCGCTTTATACCATCGCTCCCTATGTGGACGGCATCCAGGTTTTCATCATTCCCTACCTGATCTTTGGTGACAAGATCAAATATAAGCTCTAAGACGCAAGGAGCGGATACCCGGGGTATCCGCTTCTTTTTTATTCTTGAATGAGGGTATTTTTTAGCACCGGGCTATGAATACGCTCCAAGAAATGGAAGTTCGAGAGCTGCCAAAGCTCAAATATGGAAAATACGCCGTCTTTAGTTGACGTTTTCCCAACTTCCGTATATTCTAAGATTAAGCAGGACGACTTGATAACTTTGAGGAGTGATGAAGTCCGGCTCACTTGATATTACACAATCGGTAATATGAGCTTGAGCGTGGAAACGATTGATAATCATAACAGCATAAAGAGTAGCGAGGCCATAAAAGGCTTTATTTCTTTGTGCGGTTTATGAATTATCTTTTCGTCTCCACGCTTTTTGTTTGGCTGTGGAGCAATCCACAGCCTTTTTATTTTCCAAGTCAAGCCGTCCTGCGAATGAATAATAAAGGAGTTTAATTATGCTGAAGAATATTGAAACATTTATGGCGAAGCCCGAGCCTTATGCACCCAGCACAGCGAAATTTTGGGATGACGAGCATATTTCCAAGGGGATGCTGGAGTCACACTTAAACCCCGATTGGGATGCCGCCACAAGAAAGCATGCTTTTGTAAGGCAGTCTGTCGAGTGGATTTCAAAAGCCGCTCCGGTCCAGGATTACCGGACCTTATTGGATTTAGGATGCGGCCCCGGTATTTACGCCGAGCTATTCCACAAAGCAGGCTACCAAGTAGCCGGTCTGGACCTGTCGGAGCGCTCCATCAGCTACGCCAAGGAATCGGCGGAAACACACGGGCTTCCCATAACCTATGAGGTTTGCAACTACCTTACACTTGACTATGCAGAGCAATTCGACGTTGTGACCCTGATTAACTATGATTTTGGTGTGCTGTCCACCGAAAACAGAGCGAAGCTTTTAGCAAAGATTCATACCGCATTAACGCCAAACGGGCTGTTCATCTTTGATGTCTTTACTCCGAATCAGTATTCAGGCTTAGAGGAGTATAAACAGTGGGAGTATTCTCAGAACGGTTTTTTCAGCGCAGAGCCTCATTTATGCCTGAACTCCTTCTACCGGTATGACGAGCAGAACACCTTCTTGCAGCAGCATCTTATCGTTACTGATCAGGACGTCAAATGCTACAATATATGGGAGCACACCTTTACTGAAAGCGAGCTCTCGCGGGATTTAGATCACGCCGGATTCAAGATCAAAGGCTTATATGGCGATATAGCCGGCGCCCCATACGACGCGGCTGGTAAAACCCTATGCGTCGTGGCTGAAAAGCAAAAATAAACCCGCCATCTTATAGTACAGAGACAAATCACCTAAAATGAAGGCCGGGCAGCGAATGATGCCCGGCCTTTTCCATCGTCATTGGGTTGCTAATGCAAAATCTCATCTTATTTTCCAGGATTCTCGAACCACACCACTGAAATCACATTGGTCAACCGGTTATGCTCCTCGCAACTTGGCAATGACGTCTAGGTTTAACGGCTAAACCCCTTAATAGGTCATGGAGCAATCCCTCTGATGCTTATCACCTGTGAGTTTACTGGAGTTCATCCTTTTAAAATGACTTTTGTTGAATAGCAACTACATTTGTGCTATAAAGAGATAAAAGCTATTATATACAAATAGTGGAAATAAAGCTTTGTACTGGTATATGTAATTGGAGGTTACTTATGAGAGGTCTATGCAAACTCGCTTTAAAGATCATGGCTATCTACCTGTTTATTAAGAGTCTCATTTATGTTCCCACCGTCCTTTTGCAATTCTTTACGCTCCCGGAAGGCGTTTAAGGGGGCAGGTTTTTGTATGTGCTTTACCCTCTTCTGACGTTTTGTCTCAGTATTTTGTTTTCAATTGCCTTATGGTTATTGTCCGAAAAAATGGCGAATAAGATCGTACAGAACGATCCGCTGCCGGCTGTGAGCCTCTCGGCCGGTCCGTTTGCAAGACTCGCCGTGGTCCTCATAGGCCTAATACTTATGGCAACAGCACTGCCAAATCTGATAGGCGATATCTACTCAATCATTCAAACCCCATCGCCTTTAGCGTCAGGTGTCCGCCTGGATTCAGCCCTTATTAAGCAGAGAGCCACATTGATGACCGATGCTCTCAGACTTCTGATAGGCGGGATCATGGTCGTAGGCTTCAAGCGGATTGCAGCGCTTGCCTCTAAAGCGGCAGAGGCCATAAAGGTGCCGGGTGGCAGCGGGGAGGAATAGCCAAAAGGGGGGAAACGATGACAGAGCGTGTAAATCCTATAGGAAGTATTCCATTGGCCCTTCTGATCACTGTTTTCATGTTACTGGTGCTTTATGTCACCTATACCTTCCCAACCCCCAATATTACTATCACCTATGAGAGGCAGAACCTGACGGCCAAGAAGTATACCTTAGGCTGGGACACCCTGCTGTACCGTTCGAGGGCTAATTTCCCCACACCTCCCCATTTGCTTGCCAAAGAGAAGGGTTACCCTGTAAAGTCAGGAGCCTCGCTTAAGATAGGATTCTCCAGATCGCCCGACATGACGGTTACCGACGTCTGGACGGAATCGGGCGTTTCGGAAGCTTGTACACTGAAGGGCAACGAGCTTCTTCTCCCATCGAAACCAGGAGTTTATTATTACTCCTTTATTGGGCATTGGAATCAGGGACAAATCCTTTACGCCATTAAAGTAATCGTTGAATAAATAAAGCCGTGCAATCCTTACTGGCTGCACGGCTTCTTTTTAGCGTTCTTTACTTATTGAGTGTGTTCTTTATTTCTATGACCTTCCTTTTTCCATCCTTAAGGTCATCCTTGCTGATAACGAGAACATCGTCCACGCTCTCATAAGCTCCTACGATCTGACCGATTTTCTCTGTGGCTTCCTTTGTGGAGTGTGTGGGAATGATGATCTGGGGCTTGAGCTGTTCTATAACCTTGAAGCCCTTTTCGTTCGCTAAGGAGTATGCCGAATAGCTGTTTACAAACTGCATGAAGGCGATATCGATTTTTCCGAGCTCCTTGAGCTGGTCCTCGGTCAGCTGGGTCTGTCCGATATCCCCCATGTGTGCGATTCTTAAGCCGTCCACTTCGTAAACATAGATAACATTATCCGGATAAGCCTTCATGATGGTATCACCCATGTGCTTGGAAGCAATACCGGTGATCTTAAAGTCCTTGACTTCAAAGCTTTCAGTCTTCCAATGAGATATCTTGGCATCAGGGAACTTTTGCTCGAGTTTATAATCGATATGGTCAGGATGGTTATGGGTTGATGTAATGGCATCGGGCTTGACACCATCCACACTGGATGTCGGATCAGTGCAAACC
The DNA here is from genome assembly GCA_026418215.1 of Clostridia bacterium. Classification (GTDB taxonomy): domain Bacteria; phylum Bacillota; class Clostridia; order DSM-8532; family DSM-8532; genus DTU059. Next base: position 9,716 of record JAOABT010000125.1, read on the forward strand.
ACAGTACCCTGAGAAGAAATAATCATATAGCTGTTGCTGGGGTAGGTTGCGTTTCCTGAATACGTTCTGATAATGGTTTTGCCGGTATCGTTCTTGTTAAGATCTACAGGCTCCGGCGTGGGTGTGGGTGTGGGTGTTGCTGATTCTGTCGCCTGGACAGTGGCGCTTGCTGCTGACGGGCTTGCAGAAGCAACAGGCTTGGTGCTGCCGCAGCCAACAAGGCTGACGACCATAAAGCTGATTAATAGTGCGGTGATTGTTTTTCTCATCTTCATCTTTACTCCTCCAATTTGTCGTTTGCGAAACCTTGTTTCGTTATTCATTCTACATATATCAAAAGGCATTAGACAGTGCGGATTCACAATCCTCAGCCTGCTAATCTGCAATTTTCTCGGGAAGACCAAAAGCCATTGCACACCTACCCTAATCTTGTTATCATCAAAGCATACAGTCGTCCAGACTGTTGCAAAATGGTAGGCTTATTAAGGAGAACTCTATGACTGTCAATGAGGTTTGGAACCCGAAGCAAGCACGTTTAAAAGAGATTCTGTATAAACCCGGCGATTATGAGGAAGCCCTCGCGCTCTCACTTGAGC
>JAOABT010000226.1 GCA_026418215.1 Clostridia bacterium
CGGCAGCATAAGTCGATTTCCTGGTTGGAAACTAGCTCAGGAAAAAAGCCTGAAACTCATTTAAGCCCTCTACTCTAGCAAACTAAATAAGATCCTTCTGAAAGCTTTTTGTACTCTGCCTAAACTAGACTATCGCAAAAACGGAGGCCAGCGACGGTAAAATGACTGCAAGATAGGAATTAAGCATATTAAGCTTGGAAAACACCCTGAACAGCGGAATCATGATAGCCGCAAAAGGCACCATCATGGTCAGCAGAAAGAAGTTGTAAACCTGCTCCCTGACCTTGTTTCGGTACATTTCAAAGCCGTAGCCCGCCATGGAGGCAATAATCAGAGTAAACAGGGTGGTTACAATGGCTATGACAGCGGTATTCAAAAGAACCTGAGGAAGGTTGATCAGTTTATTCAGTTTTAAGAAGTTATTGATGAGCTCCCCCCCAAACCCTAATTTTCCTTTGGTCACATCAGCCGAAAGATTCGTGGCCCCCATGATCATCCACAGGAAGGGGAAAATGGAGAGCAGGGCTGCCACAGAGATGAAAAGATACATGGGTACCAGTTTAATTTGCTTCATTTCGATCACCTGCCACTTTAAATTGGATAAAGGCAAAGATGGCTACGAAGAAAACAATGACATAGGAGATGGTTGAGGCATATCCGAAGTTTGGCGTGAATTTGAACAGGATATTGTAAATGTAATGGGACAGCGTAATGGTTGCCGTACCGGGCCCGCCCCCCGTAATGTTATAGGATTCATCAAAGAGCTGGAGGGTGCCGATGGTTGAAAGCACCGAAGTAAACAGAATAACGGGTGTCAGCATCGGAATGACGATATGGAAGAACTGCTTTGTCTTTGATGCACCGTCAATATCGGCAGCCTCATAAATAGAGCGGTCGATATTCTGGAGAGCTGAAAGATAGAATATGACATTATAGCCCGTCCAGCGCCATGTCAAAGCCAATATGATAAGCACCTTGGCCCAGAACGCATCCAGAAGCCACGGAATTGGCGCTGAAATGAGGTGCAGATCCAAAAGCAGCTTGTTTACAAGGCCGTTAAGCGAGAACATACTTTTGAAAAGCACGGAATAAGCGACCAGCGACGTCACGCACGGCAGAAAGATGGCTGTGCGGAAAAAGCCTTTAAATTTTAGCTTAGGATGATTGAGGATGTTGGCAATAAGCAGGGCCAGCACCGTCATGACCGGAACCTGGAATAAAAAGTAAATAAAGGTATTGATAAGAGCCTGTTTGAACACCTTGTCCGAAAATAGGCGCGTAAAGTTATTGAAACCGTTAAATTTATACACAGCCCCCTTCCCCGTTTGGAAGGAAAGCAGGAACGAGCTTATAACGGGGTACAAGGCAAAGGCTGCAATTAATAGAACCGACAGTATAACAAAGAACCAACCATACCGGTTTTGGGTTCTTTCGACGCTTCCTGCACGCAATGCTCTCATAACAAGTTCCTTTCTCACAAAGGTTTTCACTGTGACAAGACACAGATTTTCTTGTTATAGGGAGGAGCGGGCACTTATGTCAGTGACCCGCCCCTCACAATGGCCATTAAAGAAGGGTAAGACCGGAGATGAACAGCCATTCATAGGATTATTGAATAGAGGATTCAAGCTGAGCCTGGGCGTCCTTTAAGAGCGTTGCGACGTCACCGCCGTTGTATACGGCAGGAAGGATAGCTGCAATAGCGGCATCGGCTTCGTAGGTGTAAGAGCCGAATTCTACGCTCGGGATTTGCTTCATGTAGTTGGAGAAGTCAGAGAATACCTTCTGACCGCCGAAGAACTCATCAGCCTTGACATAGGCCTCTCCAGTCTGAGAAGGAAGGTAGGAGCCTACTGCACCGCGGTCTACCAAAATCTTCTGATAGAAATCAACGTCCTTACAATAAATCTGCTTTAAGAAATCAATTGCTGTATCCTTTGCTTTTGAGGAATTGAGAACGTACCAGCT
>JAOABT010000241.1 GCA_026418215.1 Clostridia bacterium
GCAGAGCGTATCTGTAAGGGAATTCATTAATGATGTATCGCTTTTTTCCCTAACAGCTACAACTGCTGTGCCCTCGCTCATGCCTGCGGCATGGCTGGCAGAGCGTATCTGTAAGGGAAAAAGCGATATAAAAACCGCCCCAGAAAAATCTGGGACGGATATTCCGCGGTACCACCCTGAATTGGTTCACCGAGCAGGAGGCGTTATGCTGATGTACTTGCCATGAGAGCATGAGTCATATCTCATACACAAAACATCAGTCAAGTCCAGAAAACTGCTCTGATCAACCCGGCTTTAAGGTCTTTAACGGGACCAGCGTAGGCTTCATCAGCCTTATGTCTCGGGGTTGGGACGAGCGACCTTGGAACGAAAACCTTTCACCAACGGTTTTCTCACTTTTGATCCTCAATTGCTCATATTCCCGTCATCAACACCTATGAAATTGGTTTCATTATATTACATGGCTTTCAAAAATGTCAACGCTGTATACTACTTCATTTTTGTAGGAGCTCAAAGAGGATTTGAGCGTGCTGCGCTCGTGTCGCCTGTTGTGTGGGATACAGAGCGCCGTTGGAGCCTATGACGCACCCTGCGTCTATAAGCTCGCTCATAGCTTCCTCTGCCCATGGAGCAACTCCCTTGACATCCTTTAAATCACTAGGCTTCTGTGTACTTTTTTCTGCTGGGAGATGGTTAGTGTGCTTCAGAACATTATAAAGAAGTGTGAAAGGAAAGATATTTGACAAATTATTTAACATTATAAACGACCCAGCCGTCATTTTCTGCAACAGGCTTGAGAGTAAGGTCGGGATACCACTCCCTACGGGCAAGAACATATGAAGCGTGGTACTGATAAGCCAAAGCTTTAACCTCTATCCAGCTTCTTTTCGACAGCGGAATACCGGACGTACGACCAGCTTGCAGGTTAATTCCGCTCACATTTTGCAAACGAGCATACCATTGACGGATACCGTCGTCAGCATGGGGGACGCATTTAAAGCTCACCACCGTGCCTCTCAAGGAGTAAAACCTAAAATAAAGAGATTCAGCCAAAAAGGGATCTGTAAGCACAATATCTCCGGGTTTTGATATTAGCCTAAACTGCTCGGCCAGGCCGTCCATTTCAGGGTAGGGCCTTTCAGGATGAATAAAAACAGGCCCTTTCCAAACTACCGCCAAGACGGCTAAAAGAATACAGGCTGACGACGCAAGCCTCGTGATGAACATGTTTGTTTTTTTCCCTTTCAAATCCAGGCATAGGAGTATAAAGATCACTGCGACTGCGAGATTGCCTAAATAGCTTTCCAGCGGCTGAGCCTTTGGTTGCTTGAATCCCATATAAACAGCTATTATCAGCAACAATATACACCCGCATAGACGCTGCCAGCCTTTGGGCGGCAAAAAACCCCTGCATTGGAACAAGAGCATATAGAGTAGGAGAAGGGTCCCTCCAAATGGGACAATAAGCATGGCAAAGAGCAGCAATGGCTCCGCTTTCAAGCCTTTCTCAAAAAGTAGGCTCATTCTGTAGGCCCAGGCCAAGCAGGTAACAAGTATAAAGGGTGCAAAAGCACGACCTGACTGAAGTTTGGAGAAAAACGGAAGGGGTGCCACACTGGTTGCAATGTAATTCATCAAGACCGACAGAGCTGATACAGAGGCCGTTATGACGGTTAAAGGAATGAGAACCTTCCTGGCAAGCGCATTTGTATCATTTTTTTCAAGCTTGTGAAGCATCCAGACCGTGGCGACAGTGACACAGAAGAACTCCAGATACGCTGTCGGCATCCAGGAAGACGGCAGATTGTGGTGAGGCTGCCTGTATCGGTCCAGAATGTCTACAATCTCTGATGGGGAAAGGGGTTGTCTGGCCCCGGTCATACCCAGTACAAAGGCTATGCCAACCGGGACACAAAACAAGAAGCCCCCTGCAATCAATTGTCCAAAAGTTGTTTCCTTTCTAATAAAGTCATAGGCAAGATAAAGAAGGAGCACACCACCGAAAAAGAGACCTACGAAGGCTTGCATCAACGCAGCCAGACCACAAAGAAATAGTGCTGCAGCCCTTCGGGCCAGTACACACAGTCCTTTTTGGAAGAATAAACCATAGGCAAAAAGGCACGCTCCCGCTGCGAATGTTGAAGGAAGCGGCATGGCAAACTTGAAGCCTGCAAACCCCAGTCTGAAGGTTATTTCCGTTAGGTTGTAGACAGAAAGCAGGAGGATATAAAGAAGCACGCAATGTCTGGAGTACAGGGTCTTAGAAAGCTTCCATAAACCAATAGCACCAAGAGCGAAGGTCAGGCTATATAGTCCCAGCATCACCGACTCCATGCTTAAGCCAGCCTTTAGAAGCTCGGCTACACCCAAAGAAATGAAATATCGGCTTGACGACGGCTTTATAGCCTCATCCATATAAAATTCACCCATATAGCTCTGGTAATTGGCCATATGCTCGTAAATTGGGATGATGTCAGCATTATCGGAATTATTAAGCAGGTAGCCTTTTGTGAGAAAAAGGCAGAGTGTAAAGGTGATAAGCAAAAGCCTATCCTTAAGCGTAAGCTGCATGGTTTAATCCTCCGCCTTATATTCTTCCCAAAAGCTCTTGAGCTGTCAACCACCAAAGTTATTAATCTAACAATAATAAAGTCATAAGCTGTAAAAAGGCACATCGGTGAAATTTCTTATAAAGCCTTGAACACTGGGCTTAAGGGGGGTATAATCAGCACAAATCATACGAGGAGACAGACATGAAGAATATCAAGCACCTCCTATGCCCCGTCTGCCAGCAGGCGCTGGTTCTCAAGGAAAACACCCTTGCCTGCCCATCCGGCCACACCTTTGATCTTGCTGCCAAGGGCTATGTTAATCTCTTGATGAGCCAGGACAAGAACAGCAAGGACCCCGGGGATAATAAAGAGATGGTTCAGGCAAGAAAGCGCTTTTTGGATAAGGGCTATTATGCCCCTCTGGCAACGGCCTTGAAAGAGATTCTTTTGCGAAGAGTCCCAGCCCTTGGACGTGAACTTGTACTGCTGGATGCCGGTTGCGGGGATGGCTATTACACGAGCCAGCTACGGGATATGTTCAATGAAAGCCGCACTAAAAATACAGTTTACGGAATGGATATTTCCAAGGAGGCCATCCGCCTCGCCTCAGGCCGGAATAAAGGCATTCAGTTTGTGGTGGCCTCGTTATTTAAAATCCCCATCGCCAGCCAATCCATGGATTTTGTGCTCAATGCCTTTGCTCCGAGCTCCAACAGCGAGTTTAAACGCGTGCTCAGAAAAGATGGCCACCTTATCACAGTGATTCCAGGAAAGAAGCATCTTTTTGAACTTAAGTCCGTTCTCTATGATAACCCGTACGAAAATGATGAAAAGGAGCCGGAGCTGATCTCATTCATCAAGGAGGACCAGACTCTGGTAGCCAATACCATTACACTGGACAATCCACAGGACATTGGGGATCTGCTTGCCATGACACCCTACTACTGGCGTACACCCAAAGATGGGCTAGAAAGGCTTGGAAAGCTGCAGAGTCTCACCATTACGACTGAATTCATTATAACGGTTTATTCAAGACACGCTTAAGACTTATTCTTATAATAAAACAAAAGGTACGGATCATTCTCTCCATGCTGTCAGGGCGACCTATTGATCGCAGCCCTTTCAATGAAGGAAAATGGTTCGTACCTTTAAACTATATTTTTTGAGCTATTACATAGCCAAAGCTCAGCCAACGGTCTTGGTTTAACTTGATGGTCATCTTTTCCTCAAATTCGTCACTATGGAAGTTGTTGTACTTCGAGTATTCATCCCACCAGGTCTGGGCATCTTCTGCATATCCATGGTCAACAATCTTAAACCCTGCAGCTTCCACGGCCTGACGCGATTCCTCGACCTCTATGAAGCATTCCTTCCACTCGTTTGAAACATAGGGCCTCATGTCTTCCGGTATTTCAACTCCGAGGTGCATAGGCTCGCCCATTCCGAAAATACCCCCTGGCTTCAACAGGCGGAGTACTTCTTTAAGGCATTCCATGTATTTTTCTTTCCCAAAAATAACTCTCAACATCTCAAAAGTTGTGCAGGAATAAATATAGTCGAAGGTGTCACTTGGTAGCAGGGTGTCTGGAACGCCTGCTTTAATACCCAGAACCTTTTCCTCTACGCCAAGTGACCGGGCGTTTTTCATTAGGTGCTCGATATTAGGTTTGTCTTCATCACTATTTTCCGGATCAATTCCAACCGCAAACACGTTATATTCCTTTGCTAGGAAGCAGGTTTGGTATCCACGGGCAAAGCCGACATCCAAAAGACGTTTACCGTCCTTAACCCCCATCCTGTCTGCGATGAATTCTGCTGCTTTTAACCCGCCCGGACCCGAGCACTGGGAATAGATCAGCTTGAGATCCGAATATTTTCCCGCCTTAGGGTAATTATGAATCATCAGATTCCTCCTTTAGTTACACAGTACCTTCAGTTTAACGAATCTTCGAAAGCCTTGCAAGAACTAAAGTTAACCGTTTTACCATATCGGCAAGATTAGTAACCAGACTGCAAAAAAATCCACCTAGTCCTCAACACTTTCAAGCTCCTTCTGTTAAACGAAGTGTCACTGGCAATGGCAAAGCGTAAGTAAAACCTTAAAAAAAGGTGTCCGCTCAGCAAGCCTCTGAGGACACCCTGAAGTATTTTCTTAACACTTAAAAGTAACTGATTTTTAGAATTAAAGGCTCTCTAATTCAGAAAGCCACAGCGCCGCGGAGGCGTCACTGGGCATTCTCCAGTCGCCACGGGGCGAAAGGCTGACCGTACCCACCTTTGGTCCGTCGGGAAGGCAGGAGCGTTTGAATTGCTGGGAGAAGAACCGCTTATAGAAAGCAATGAGCCATTTTTTAAGCTGTGCGGGGCTGTATTGGTCTTTAAAAGCTATATTCCCGAGATAAAGAATTTTTAAGGGGCTTGCACCTAACCGCAGCATATGGTATAGGAAGAAATCATGCACCTCATAAGGACCAAGGATGTCTTCGGTTTTCTGAACAATCTCACCGGTCTTGGAGGGCGGCAAAAGCTCTGGGCTGATGGGCGTGTCAATGATATCGTAGAGAATGGCTCGGATGGTCTCGTCGGCCTCATGGTCGGCATACCATTGAATGATGTATTTGACCAGCGTCTTGGGAACACCGCCGTTAACACCGTACATAGACATATGATCGCCGTTATAGGTGCACCAGCCCAACGCCAGCTCAGACATATCTCCTGTTCCAACGACAAGCCCGCCGATTTTATTGGCAATATCCATAAG
>JAOABT010000258.1 GCA_026418215.1 Clostridia bacterium
CCTCAAGGGGTGTATTACCATCATGACCGTTAATGTTGGAACCCATTCCAACACAGAGCACCACGGGTAGATTCAGGTCTTCTGCTCGCTGAAAGATATATCGCATTCCAAGCATAAAGTCTGTGGCTAAATAGAGATTTGGCGCCTCTTGGGGTAGGACATATAAGTCAATGTAGTATGGATTGGCTCGCCTGAGTTTTACAACGAGCAGCTCCGCACCCGGAGCTGCTCCTACATAGTCTTCCGTTCTACTGCCCGCAGCGACAGAGGCTAAAAAGGTTCCATGCCCATCGGTGTCTGTACTTGGAACAATGTCAAGAGGGTTTTCCGAGGCAAGGGCCGCATTGATTTGCTCTCTTGAAAACTCCGCGCCATAATATAAATCAGGACTTCTAGGGCCGTCCAGTGTTTGATCCCAAATACTGATGATCTTTGAGGTTCCATTTTCAAACTGAAAAACCTCTTTGGTATAGTCAATGCCTGTATCAATGATGCCGATAATGACACCCTTTCCCGATAGGTCTAGGTATGGATGCTCAATGACGGGGGTAATCCCAGCTGTATCCAGAGATGGGGTTGCTAGAGGGGACATAATCTTAGGGAAAAACCCGGTAAAGTCGCTTCCCAATTCAACAAATATTTTTTGGATATGCTCAACGCTCGTATAAGCAGGCATATAACCGGATTTTAACTCAGGACCAACCTTAATGTAAGGTCGCTCTTTTAAATAATTTTGAAAGCTTGCGGTATTCAGCACGTGAAAGGAAACAGTTGTAGGGAGGCTCACAAATTCTGCTAAAGACAGCTCCGTCTCATCAAGACCATTTGGCACAGTGTCACCTCCCTGAACTACCCAAAGATAAGCTAGATAAATAAACCTATGCAGCAGCAAATCAATCTATGAACGCGCTCAGAGAAGCGGACATGGCGCTACTTTGTCCTGCTGCTGAGCGCAGCCATAAAAATCCCCAATCAAGCAGTTTTGTAGTGAGCGTACAAACACGCTAGATGAGGTGTTCTTTGCTGTAAACCATGATCAAATGAGGCCTTTGTCACGAAGCATCTGTTCGGCAATTACTCTGGGGTCTTGGCCTTCGTCAACCATGAGGTTATACGTCGTTATGTCTTCCTCTGTCCACTGATCCTTTAGCGCATTAAGGGCAGCTACAACCTCGGGATGCTGGGCTGCATAATCGATTTTTATAATTGGAATCACATAATAGGGAGGGAAAAACCCGCGATCGTCAATGAGGTTTACAAGATCATACTGTTTAATTTGTCCATCCGTAGAATAGGAGGCGTTAATATGAATCCGCCCCTCCATTAGGGCCTGGTAGGTGTGGCTTTGCTCCATCGACTTTGTAGACCTAAAGTTCAGCCCTGTGTATGTTTCCGTTAAGCCGATGAGCCCATCCTTTCTGTAAGGGAACTCTAAATCGCTGCCTAAGATCATCCGATTGGCAACAGGGATGATATCGGAAATTTTTTTGAGGTGATACTTTTTCGCTGTTTCGGGCAGGACAGAGAGCACATAGGTATTATTCCAACCCAAAGGCTTTAGTAAGGTCATCCCATATTCTTTCTCTAAGCGAGTCTTTACATAGTTGTAGGTTTCATCAGCACTCAAAGCCTTTGACTGATTTAAAATAACACCATAGATGGCGCCTGTGTAATCGGTATAAACATCGATTTTCCCATCTTTTAAGGCATCAAAAATAGACCAAGTGGTCTGATACTCGGTGACCTCTGTCTGGAATCCCTTAGATTCTAGGTAAACGGCTAGGAGCTGGCCTACAATCCGTTGTTCGGCAAACTCTCTGTGCCCAATCCTTACAACACCGTTAACGGCGAGGGATGAAACGGTATAGCCTGCCACAAAAAGCAGTGCAAACACGACCAACATAACAAGAGCCTTTCGTTTGACCTTCTTCATAATTGCCTCCCAAAGAGTGCTTATGGCAAAAGCCTTTTCTATCCTTGAAAAGGTCTCCTTGCCATACTCGATGCCACATGCTCGTTGTTTTCATCACAATAGTAAGTGTATTAGCTCCGTTAGATAATATTACAAGAGATAGTTGATAGAATATCATTCAGTATGTATAAAGTAAGCGGTATTCCCGAATCGTCTCGGGAATACCGCTTTGTTTTTATTTGGCCTTAGTCTGGTCTTGGTCTGTCAAGCTATCACATATTGCTAGTATTCTGCAGGATGATTTGTGCCATAGCTTGTCCGGTTTATCTTATGATTGCATACCTTAAGCGTCGTGATTCATATCCTTCAGTTTGAACTTTCGAATCAGGCGTTTTAGCATTTGTGCTTGGGCCGATAGCTCTTCACTTGCAGCTGCGCTTTGCTCAGCAGTGGCGCTATTTGTATGGACAACAGCGGTGATTTGCTCAAAGCCCGTGTTGATATCCGCTATGGAG
>JAOABT010000310.1 GCA_026418215.1 Clostridia bacterium
GCTTTATTCCGCCCAATGCTCAGCATTGGTTTGGTACAGACCAGCTCGGCAGAGATATCTTTTCCCGTATTCTTGATGGTACCCATATTTCACTGACCGTCGGTGTCTCAGCTGTTGCCATTTCCTTAACTATCGGAACCATCCTGGGAGCCATTGCCGGCTATAGAGGAGGAAGATTGGACAGCGTCATCATGCGCTTTATGGACATGATGCTTGCCATCCCGTCCATCCTTCTGGCCATTGCCTTTATGGCGGCGCTCGGTAAGGGTATCGACAAGGCGGTTATCGCCATTGGTTTGGTTTCCATCCCTGAATATGCCCGTATCGTACGCGGCTGTGTTCTTTCTGTGAAGGAAAATGACTATGTTCAGGCGGCCAAGGTTGTGGGCAACAAGAACTCGCGTATTGTGTTCAAGCACATCATGCCCAATATACTGTCCTCCATTGTTGTAAGAGCGACGCTTGGTATTTCAACAGCGGTGCTCGATACCTCGGCCCTCGGCTTTTTGGGACTTGGCGTTCAGCCTCCGTTTGCAGAGTGGGGCGATATGCTGGGCCGGGCCAGAACCTTTATCTTCTCTGCACCCTATACGCTTATCTTCCCGGGTATCGCTATTACTTTGACGGTTTTGGCCTTCAATCTTCTTGGCGACGGACTTCGGGACGCACTTGACCCCAAGTCAAGGAAAGTTTAAAGGCGGTACGATAGCATGCTGATTGAAATAAAAAATCTGCAAACTCAATTCAAACTAAAAAAGGGTACGGTCAATGCCGTCGACAATGTCAGCTTTTCCATTGGAAAGGGCGAGATATTGGCCATTGTAGGAGAATCCGGCTCGGGGAAAAGCGTCACTGCGCTTTCTATTATGGGCTTGATCTCCCAACCCGGAAAAATCGCCGGGGGTGAAATTCTGTTCAAGGGCCAGGATCTTACAAAGCTTCCGCTCGACCAAATGCAGAAAATCCGCGGCGACCAGATCTCAATGATCTTTCAGGAGCCCATGACCTCGCTGAATCCTGTGCATCGCATCAGGGATCAGCTCCTGGAAAGCATCATGCTCCATATGAAGCTTAACAAAAAGGATGCTCTTGCTCATGCCGTAGAAATGATGCGACTCGTAGGCATTCCCTCTCCTGAAAAGCGAATCAATGAATTCCCGCATCAGATGAGCGGCGGTATGCGTCAAAGAGTCATGATTGCTATGGCGCTTTCCTGCCATCCCGAGCTTTTAATTGCAGATGAGCCCACGACAGCGCTGGATGTAACCATTCAGGCCCAGATCCTGGATCTGCTGTATCACCTGCGTGAGAAGCTCAACATGACGGTTCTGCTCATCCCCCATGACCTGGGGGTTGTGGCTGAGGCTGCGGATCGGGTTATCGTCATGTACTGCGGCAAAATTGTAGAGGAAGCCGATGTTAAGACGCTCTTCAACTCGCCCAAGCACCCCTATACCATTGGTCTTCTGAAATCTATACCTGCTCTTGATGATGAGCGTGAACGACTTTATATGATCAAGGGCATGGTGCCGAATCCGGCCAAGATGCCCAAGGGCTGCGCCTTTTCGGACCGTTGTGAACAGTGCATGGACAAATGCAAGGAAAGCATGCCTGCTTTAACCGAGAAGGATGGAACCAAGGTGCGATGCTATTTATACAGCGATGAGGCGGAGGTGAAGGACAATGCGTGAGCCCCTCGTACAGTTTAAGAACATTAAGAAATACTTTACTATGGAAACCGATCTTCTGGGACGCCCAACTTTAGTGTTGAAGGCTGTTGACGACGTTTCATTCGACATTTACAAGGGGGAAGCCTTTGGCCTTGTCGGTGAATCCGGTTGCGGTAAAACCACGTTGGGTAAGATGCTGGTCAACCTTTATC
>JAOABT010000315.1 GCA_026418215.1 Clostridia bacterium
AGCCTTCCTCTTGCCTGAGCCGATTCCAGCTTCTTTTGTGTAAGCTGCTTAAGCTTCCCTTTCAGCTCCCCGAGGCCTGTTCCCGTTAAAGCATTTGTGTAGATAACGCCCATCCCTTTGGCTTTGAAATAGTTTTCCCAGGCCTTGTTCAGCGCAGGGTCCGACAGATCGCTCTTATTAAGGGCAATGACCCTGGGTTTAGCCCCAACAAGGGTATCGATTTCAGGATTTCGGCTTGATAGGGGAATTCGGGCATCTAACAGCTCAATGACCACATCCACAAGCTTCAAATGTTCCGATATGACGCGCCGGGTTTTGGCCATATGCCCCGGAAACCACTGAATGACCACAGCTCCAACTCCTTTAAATGAACTCGTTTCATACAGCATCTGAATTCTTTATTAGCAGGACTTATTAACAGATCGTCCAAGTAAAAGTATGTAGGCTCATTATTGAGAGGTACAAAAAAATTGCTTTTGTTTATCCCAGTACAGGTGAAAACCGCGACCTTAGCCTATCCACCCTACGGTTTTTTATAACCCGGGCTTTAAAAGCCTGTCAAGGTTGATACCCTTATTTTGCATCAACAAGGGAGAAAAAACAACCATCCTTACTTTGATGGTTTGTTGTCAAAAATTCGGACAAAACAAAAAGAGGACTTGACGTCCTCCTTTGCTTATCGTTTTAGTCTTTAGCTGATCCGATATCTTCCTTAACTCTGGCAGCCTTACCAACTCTTGAACGCAGGTAGTAGAGCTTCGCTCTTCTGACCTTACCTCTTCTGATAATCTCAACAGAGTCCACATTGGGGGAATGCAGCGGGAAAACTCTTTCTACGCCGATACCGAAGGAAAGTCTTCTGACGGTGGCAGCCTTTCTGATTCCAGAGCCGCGCATTGCGATGATGGTTCCTTCGAAAGCCTGAATTCTCTCGCGGTTTCCTTCCTTAACCTTTACGTTGACCTTAACAAAGTCACCGATCTTGAGGTTGGGAAGATTTTGCTTCATGCCTTCTTGTTCAAGTGCACGAATGATATCCATTGTATTTTCCTCCTAATTCTGAGAGCGTTCTTACCTGAATCCTTACACATAAGCGATTCTTCGCAGGCAGCGGACCACTCCGTACTCACGCCGTAATATTATAACACGCGATATTTCCTATGTAAATAAAAATATATATAAACTTTTTAGTGGAAGCCTCAGCCAATTTGTGCACTGCTCTTTCTTGTTTTGTGGTAAAGTATACCTATGCCCTGTCACGGGCTAAAATACCATAAACCAATGTACGTAAAAGAAGGTGACTGTATGAAGGAAAACAAACCCGTAATCCTTGTTTTGATTATATCTCTTGCAGCGGCAGCTATAGCCTATCCATTTCTCCCCCAGCAAATTCCCGTTCAATGGACCATTGAAGGTGCGGTGAGAACCTGCGACAAAATCTTTATTTTTGCTTTTGCGCTCATCCCTGCCATTATATACTATAGCATAAAAAGCAAGCGCTCCAAATAGCTTATTTTAGACATTCCTATGAAAGTTTTCCCTTGTATGAAAAACTATTTGAATAGTGACCCCCTATCCTTTATAATCTATATAATCTATTTTTGCATAAGATACAAGCATCATACTGCTATAGATTGAAGTTTAAGTATATTTTCTGAAAGGGGATCTGGGAGATATGTCAAATAAGCTAAAGGTCGGTATCGTTGGCGGAACCGGCATGGTAGGTCAAAGATTCGTGGCGCTCCTTGAAAATCATCCTTGGTTTCAAGTCACCTCCATTGCTGCAAGTGCCAATTCTGCTGGCAAAACCTATGAAGAATCGGTAAGTGGCAGGTGGAAGCTGACAACAGAAATGCCTGAGTCTGTGAAAAAAATCGTTGTCAAAGACGCTTCCCGCGTTGAAGAAGTCGCATCCGATGTCGATTTCATCTTCTGCGCCGTTGATATGAAAAAAGAGGAAATTAAAGCCCTCGAAGAAGCTTACGCAAAAACAGGCACCCCTGTTGTATCCAACAACTCGGCTCATCGCTGGACGCCGGATGTCCCCATGGTCATTCCGGAGGTCAACCCCGATCATCTGGCTGCTATTGAGTATCAAAGAAAGCGTTTGGGGACAAAGACCGGCTTTATCGCTGTAAAGCCTAACTGCTCTATTCAGAGCTATGTTCCTGCGCTTCATGCCCTTTTGGACTTCAAGCCAACCCAGGTTGTTGCCTGCACCTATCAGGCTATTTCCGGCGCCGGAAAAACCTTCAAGGACTGGCCCGAAATGATCGACAACGTTATCCCCTACATCGGCGGAGAAGAGGAAAAGAGCGAACAGGAGCCCTTGAGAATCTGGGGTAAGGTTGAGAACGGCGCCATTGTAAAGGCTGCTTCTCCCAAGATTACCACCCAGTGCATCCGTGTCCCTGTAACCGACGGCCACCTTGCTGCCTCTTTTGTATCCTTTGAGAAGAAGCCCTCCAAGGATGAGATTCTTGCCCTCTGGAAGAACTTCAAGGGTCGTCCCCAGGAGCTTGGGCTGCCTAGTGCTCCGAAGCAGTTCATCACCTACTTTGAAGAGGACAACAGACCTCAGACACGCTTGGACCGTGATATTGAAAACGGCATGGGCGTGACGGTCGGAAGACTCCGCGAGGACTTCATTTACGATTACAAGTTTGTCAGCCTCTCCCATAACACAGTCAGAGGCGCTGCCGGCGGAGCCGTACTCATTGCCGAGCTTCTCAAGGCTGATGGTTACATTCAGGCGAAATAAGCACTTGTACATTTTGATAGATCCAAAGTCAGAAATTGGCCGGCTTCTATTGGGTGTCAAGTAACTTCTGGCAGGCCATCCTAACCTTGTTCATCCAGTAATAAAAGAAATCATATAAGGAAGAGCCCGGGGAATAAAGC
>JAOABT010000322.1 GCA_026418215.1 Clostridia bacterium
CATGTGGGGAATGCAGAAAGGATTGGGCTCATTCCTGCTGGTGTATCGGAGCGGGTTATGGTTGTCGGAAATGCCTCGTTGGCAGGTGCTGTTCGGTTTCTTATTGACGAGCAGGGGCGCGAAGAGATCCGGCAGATTTTAGAGAGATGCGATTATGTTGAATTATCCAGCAATGCGGATTTTGCGACAGGATATGTCGAGAGGATGATTTTTGAATGACTAGAATATACTTGATTACCGGATTTTTAGGTTCAGGGAAAACCACCTTTTTAAACCATATCCTGAACAAAGGAAGCCGAAACCGGGCCGTGCTTATGAATGAATTTGGTAAAGTAAGCATGGACAGTATGACCGTCAAAAGGGAAGGCATGGCATTCATAGAGCTTAAAAACGGCAGTATTTTTTGTGCGTGCTTGAAGGATGACTTTATTGAAGGGCTAAAGCAGCTGGTAGCCATGGAGCCTGATGAAATCTATATTGAAAGTTCGGGTCTGGCCGATCCCTCCGACATGGGAAAAGTCATGGATATACTGCACAGGACTTATTCGAAAGAAATGTGTACTTATCGTGGCACCATTTGCTTGGTGGATGGGATTCACTTTCTGAGAGCTCTGGATAAAATGGTGAGCGTTGAACGTCAAATTCGGCATAGTCATCTGATTCTTATTAATAAAGTAGATCTCATACCTGTTCGGTCTCTGGCTGAGATTATGGATAAGATTGTTCTCATAAACCCAAAAGCCCAGATTTTGCCGGTCACTTACGGCGCCCTTGACATGGCTTTGGATGATCTTGCTGTTTTTGATATTGCAGATGAAGATACAACCAACCGTCAGGACAACAAACCCGTGAACACAGTTGTTGAATTTGTTAAAGAGCCTTCCTTGGAGGCTTTGGAAGCATTTTTACATGGCGTCAGCGGCTATTTCTTTCGAATCAAGGGCTTTGTAAAGATCAAAGACCAAATCTATAAAACTGACACGGTGTTTGATCAAGTTTCCGTGGTTAAATTTGAGGCTAAGCATACGGAGGATGTTGAGGAGATGGTGAATCGGCTTGTTTTCTTATCTTCCGAGGGACTTTCAAGCCTATCGACTCTTATAAGAGAAGCCCAAAACCATCTGAGCGGATTATATCGCATAGAAATGTAACACAGGCCTCATTCAGTTGTTTATGAAGGTTTAATTAATGAAGCAAAATGATGCAACAAAGCACTGAACGGGAGTTTGAGCTGGATAAGATAGAAGAAGCACTCAAAGAGTTAAAAGGTACCAAGCAGCTCTATTCTAAGAAGCAGAACAGCACGCCAAATGTCTTGACGTGCTGTTCTTCAAAGGTTTTAGGGGAAATAGGAGATACTTATCCTCGGAGGTGCCTCTTAAGGTTTCTTGAGGTAGGCCTCAATCTCTAAAGCATAGGTTTCTGTTATTGCCTTCATAACAGTGGTTCCGTCCTCAAGATCGAAATTCGCGGGGTCTCCCATATAGCCGAGAGGTGAAAAACCTGATTGGGGCTTTAGCTTCTTTGCATAGGCGACGTCTACTTTGTCAGGGAACATAGCGAAGATAAGCGAAGTTTCGTCGGCGCCGGCATGTCTTTCAGGGCTGAACTTGCCATCCCTAGCGGTTGGGAAAGTTGGCCTGTTTTGAATAGGAAGATGTATGGTATCTACATCAACAACATCGATGCCCAAGGCCTCCGTGTTCTCTTTTGCCGATGTTGTAACAAGATTCCTATGAATGGGGTCCCCATGCATGCTTACATAGAATATCTTTGTAAAACCCCATTTTTTTAGGCACTCCGTCGAATCTCTAAGAACGGCCTTGAAGGTGTCCGGTTTTAGGGTAAAGGAGCCGGGAAACGCTCCTGTGGACACGTTGATGCCCCAATAGTCGGGCGGTGCAATGACGGCATGAACACCTTTTTCCTCAAGGCTATTTTTGATAAGTATACAGCTTTCGTAGGCCAGATAAATATCAGGACTTAAATCCATGTGGGGTCCGTGCTCTTCAACGACGGAGATAGGAAATAAAACGATAGCACCGCTTTGAGCTTCCTTTTGGACATCCTCCCAGCTCATTTCTACCATAGTGCCGGCGAAAATATTCTTGTCAACCTGAAACTTGTCGGTGGATGCTTTGCTTGATCCATCCGTATCCGGGGTTTTCGTTTGGATTTGCTGAACGCAGCCTGCAACAGCCACGCACAGAGCAATAAGAATACAGAATAACGCGGATTTCTTTTTAAACATGACTACCTCCTTGATAGACGTAATAAACCTGGATGAATAAGTAAGGGGAAGGAAATGAGTTTTCTAAAGAAGGGCAAAGGACATTTCGATGGTGGCATCCCCGCCTGCCTGAAAATCAGGATTAAACCTTTCAACGAGATGGATATCATCGTTCACCCTATAGCCTGATTCTGGAAGCCATGTCCCGAACACATAGCTGAAGGTATGAATGTTTTTCTCAAAAAGGCCCTTATGCGTAAATTGGGCATATGAGCTCGGCGGAATGATCCGGGCTGTCATGCCTTGCGGAACGTCGCTGATCTCACTGACCTCCACACAAGCCAGATAGGTAAGTTGCTCTCTTCTGGAGTCATAGCAGCAGTTTCCAACGCGAATCTCGCTGATCTTGTTGGGGATCTCGCCAATCCTCGCGTACAAGAGAGAGAAAAGATCGTTGACGATTTTGGTTTTGATATAATCCCTCGGCGTACGGTATTCGATGCCCACAAGCCTTATTTCGTCCTGACGAATGATCTTTGGACCTATGGTGATGCCTTGATGGTTCTTTTCGAATTCGCGGCCGATAAGGCAGACCTTTTCGTACAGGGCTACAGCGTTTTTGCTGCGCCTGTACTCGCCCGGATTAATGCCATAGGCTTTTTTAAAGGCCTTGGTAAAGGAAATCTGAGAGCTGTAGCCGCATTCCAGTGCAATATCCATAATACTCGACTGGGTTTCGGTCAAGAGTTTGGCTGCATGGGACAGTCTTCTTTTGCGTATGTACTCAATAGCGGGTTCTCCGACCATGGCCTGAAAAATCCTATGGTAATGATATTTGGAACAGAAAATGTGGGAAGCCAGGTGATCAAGCGTGATTTCATCACTTAAATGGGCTTCGATGTATTCAATTGTCTTTTGAATTTTGTATAGCTGGTCCACTTCATTTCCCCCTGACAATGATTATACAGCAGGTGACAGAATTATCTTAGCCAAGCTTGCTGTTTTAACCTCAAAACCATGGATAGGCCGTCTGAAAAATGCTATAGTATCACTATAGCTTATTTTATAGGCTTTTTTAATAAGGTGTGGTTATCGATGATCAATCTTGAGTATTATAAAATATTTTATCACGTGGCAAAACGCAGGAGCATTACACTGGCTGCCGAAGAGCTTTTTATCACCCAGCCTGCCGTCAGTCAAGCCATCCGGCAGCTTGAGCAAGCCATTGGGAGTACCTTGTTCATAAGAACACCCAAAGGCGTGCAACTCACGCCCGAGGGAGAAGTGCTTCACAACTATATCTCGCAAGGCTACGAATTGATGGCGCTTGGTGAAAGCAAATTTAAAGAGCTTCTAAACTTGGAAGCAGGCGAGATTAGAATAGGCGCAAGCGATATGACACTTCAGTTCTATCTTTTGTCCTACCTTGAGGCTTTCCATAAGAAATACCCCAAAATCAAGATAAAAGTCACCAATGGCCCCACACCCGAAACCATGGATTACTTAAACTCGGGGAAGATTGATTTTGCAGTTGTTAGCAGCCCCGTAGATGCTTATGCCGGTGTTCACGTGAAGCCTGTAGCTGTCATAAAGGATGTTTTTGTTGCCGGAGACCGGTTTGCCGATCTTAAGGGCAGAGAGGTCAGCCTCTCAGAGCTTCAACATTACCCCATCATAGGCCTTGAACAAAATACAAGCACAAGAAAATATGTGGATCGCTTTTTAAAGGAGCATGGAACGGTTCTGAACCTTGAGTTCGAGCTGGCCACAAGCCATCTGATCATCGAGTTTGCTGCGAGAAATCTCGGTATTGGCCTCGTTGTTCGGGATTTTGCCGAAGAAATGCTCAAAAAGGGACAGCTTTTCGAGCTTCAATTGGATATCCCAATTCCGTCAAGGTCTATTTGTGTGGTGACCAATGAGAAAATGCCTACATCTCCTGCCGGACGCAAGCTTCTGGATATGCTAAACACATAAGCAAAAATTATAATAATTATAATGAGCATCAATTATACTTATAAAACCTCCTGTGATACGATGAGCTTGCAGGATAAGATCATCGATTACGGGAGGTTTTTTATGGTTAAAGCAATTGTGGGCGGAAACTGGGGAGACGAGGGTAAAGGGAAAATGACCGATTTACTTGCAGGGGAATCGGATATTGTGGTTCGATATCAGGGCGGTGCCAATGCGGGTCACACCATTATCAACGGTTATGGCAAATTTGCACTCCACCTGCTGCCCTCAGGTGTGTTCAGAAAAGGCGTCACCAATGTTATTGCTCAGGGTGTGGCTTTAAATCTCACGACTTTCTTCAAAGAGCTGGACGACCTGTGCAAAAAGGGCGTACCTGTTCCGGATATACGGATATCTGACAGGGCACAGCTCGTAATGCCGTATCATATCCTTTTCGATAAGCTGGAGGAGGAGCGGCTGGGCGCCAAAGGCTTTGGGTCAACCCAATCGGGAATTGCCCCGTTTTATTCTGATAAGTACCTAAAGACAGGAATACAGGTTTTTGATCTGTTTGATGACACCTCATTAAGAGAGAAGATTGAGGCTAATTGCCAGGTAAAGAATCAGCTCCTGGCAAGCCTTTATAAGGCACCGCTTCTTAATCCGGCAGCGCTCTATGAGGAGCTCAAAGCCTATAAGGACAGGCTAAAACCGATGGTTTGTGACACAGCCTCGTTTTTGAACAAGGCCATGCGAGAGGGGAGGAAGGTATTGCTGGAGGGGCAGCTTGGGGCATTAAAAGACCCCGATAACGGTATTTATCCGTATACAACCTCATCTTCGCCTCTGGCCGGGTTTGCTTCCGTGGGTGCAGGCATTCCGCCCCATGCCATAAAGGAGGTGGTTACGGTTGTCAAAGCCTACTCCTCGTGTGTGGGAGCCGGTGCTTTTGTGACCGAAATTTTCGGAGAGGAGGCTGATACCTTGCGAAGGCTCGGCGGTGATTGCGGCGAATATGGTGCCACCACCGGCAGACCGCGACGTATGGGCTGGTTTGATGCGGTCGCCACGCGATACGGCTGCATGCTTCAGGGTACGACCGAAGTGGCCTTATCACTCATTGATGTTCTAGGGTATCTTGATAAAATCCCTGTTTGCACAGCCTATGAGATTGATGGCAGAAGGATCTCTGACTTTCCAGTGACAAGCCTCTTAAACAGGGCTAAGCCTGTTTATACCTATTTAGACGGCTGGAAATGCGACATCAGTGGCATACGGCGTTATGAGGATTTCCCCGTCAGTGCAAGGCAATATGTTGAGTTTATTGAGAAACAGCTCGGCTTCCCTATCAAGCTTATTTCCAATGGCTCAAAAAGAGAAGACATTATTGTGCGGTAGTGTTAAAGGGTAAGCCAAGTTAATGTCAAGAAAAAAGAGCAATTTTTAGTTACTGCACCACCTTCACTTATGGCAAAATGAAGAGGCTTACAATAAAGCTAAAAATAAGTATGTGCTGGAGGGGCCGTATGAATACCAAGTTAAGGGATGAGGCTGAAAAGCGGGGTTACAAGCTGCAAATCATTTCATCGGAGCGCATTCAGGATTTAAAGAGCGAGATAGAGCGTTTCTCCCAAAGTGAGGAGCTCAACGGCTTCCAGAAGTGGATTTTGAGCGACCTATACAACTACAGCCTGAGCAGGGCAGAATTTGAAGCTAAGTCTGTGGTCATCTTGGCTGTACCGCATCCTTTTTACGCCGACGTGGTATTTAAAAAGGACGGGCAGACTTATGCCGCCAAAAGCCTGGTTCGCCCGGATTTCAATGGTGCTCATGGGTTTATCGAAAGCTTTTCAGAAGACTTCGGTTATCATTTTGCCAAGGCGGATGATTTACCCCTTAAAAGACTCGGCGTGCAAAGCGGGCTCTGCGAGTATGGAAGAAACAACATTACCTATATAGACGACGTGGGCAGTAACTTCTCCTTAACGGCCTATCTGTCTGATCTTCCCTGCGAGTTTGATGCCTGGAGAGGTGCGGTTGTCGCCAAAGCATGCGCTAACTGTAACGTGTGTATCCATAGCTGTCCGACAGGTGCCATAAGAAAAGACCGGTTTCTCATAGATAACCAGAGGTGCTTGTCAACCTTGAATGAAATGCCGGGCGAATTCCCCGACTGGCTCCCGGAAACGGTGCATCATACCTGCTACGACTGCATGAGATGCCAGGAGAAGTGCCCCATGAATATCGGGCATCTGGATAAAATGGAAGGCTCTGTTGTGTTCTCGGAAGAGGAAACAGAAATGCTTTTAACGGCGGTGCCCCTCGAGCAATTACTCCCTGAGTTAAGACAGAAGCTTTGGACCCTGGGCATGGATGAATGGTATGACGCCATGCCTAGAAATATAAAGGCTTTGATGCGAAGGTGAAAGACTGCATCTTGAATCTGAGGACAAGTAAAAGAATCTATCGCTACACAATTTTATTTCGTATGCTGAAAACAGCAAGCTGAGTCCGGTCAAGAAGCTTTAGGGTCACAAGGCTGGTTGATGAATATGCCCCTGAAAGCGACGAATGGGTTGTAAAAGGTCAGAGGCCGGGTGAGAATTGGCTCATGGGGGTTAAAGAGGACACCCAAGTTGCCTCAAAATGAGATACAGACAGTGGAGGCATGCCTGAATGGGGAATTAGTACATAGAGTCTTTAAGCGGTTTTATGAGGTTTTAGGAGGTTGACGAACTGCCCGCCGCATCTTTCCAATTCACCCAACACGCGCTTAATTCCCTCCGGGGTTCTGAACCAGTTGTCCCTGCTGATGCCCTGAGTATCGGTGGGGCAAACCAGAAAGGATGTCTCCGGGTAGGCAAGCTGGTAATACATGAGGCACCGCCTGGCGTGGAACGATTTGCAGCAAATAATAGCCTTCTCAATGGATAAGCCACGCGCGTCGGTTACTTTCCGTGACAATAGCGTGTTTTCATAGGTATTTGTAGCTTCGTCTTCTTTCAAAATGGCAGCCTCCGGGACCCCGTTTTTCATGAGAACATTTTTAAGGAAATCCCATTCTGTTTTATAGGGCTCGTTATAGACGTCTGCTTTTGAAAGAACTCCGGGAAAATAGCCCCGCTTGATACTATACTTTCCTGAAGGAAGTATAAAGTGAATCTTAACCTGCTGAAAAACCTGAGCCGCCTTCTCTGCGATTTCCGGATAGGACCCTCCCGGAATGAAGATGATATCCGAATCCTGAGGTTGATCCGAAACAAAAATGAACTTTGTGATATCCTCGTATAGGTTCATGCTACCTCCTGGTCTATCAGCTGAATTCTCTAGCTAGGCTTCGTTTTGTATGCCCTGTGAGTTCTTCTCAGTTATAACGAAGCTGTTGGATTTGTGGTCACGATCAAGGACAAGATCATATGTCCTCATGATTGTCAGCATCATCATTATATGAAAAAATGGCCAACACGTAAATGTTGTCAGGGTGAGTTGTGAAAATCAACTTGAGGTTGACTTCTTTTAATCACTGTTCTTGGTGGACAACTCTGGCTCGATAGACATGCCTTAACCGGCGGAATATCATGAAGAACTCAACAAAATTCACTTTGAATAACAAAGAAAAAAGAAAGCTGTAGCGGGTGTTTGCTTTACCTCATAGCTAAAACGGCCCTGGTTGCTCTCCAGGACCGTTTGCTTATTTAGAGCTGTTATCCTTACCGGCTGTCTTGCGTTCCCTGGCTCTGTCCATCAAAACCTTGGCGGGCTCTTGATCATGACCGATTTGATCGTTGTAGAAAGCCGGATCACCGCGGTATTCCTGAGGGACATGCCTGTCCATTTTTTTATCTTCCATAGCCTTTATCCTCCGCTTGATCGTTTGTCCCTAGTGTTGGCGCTTTTTCTTAAAAGTATTAAGGCTTTGATTGGAAAAAGCCCTATAAAACTTTTTGAAGCGTTTCAAGTCTAAACGAGACCCTGCTTGGTTCTGAAAACCAAGGGCGTGACACCGCAAATTTCTTTGAAAACCCTTGAAAAATGACTGACGTCATAGAAGCCAAGCAAATCGGCTATTTCCGATACCGACAGCTTCCAGTCAAGCAAATGGGTTTTGGCACGTTCAACCTTGATCTCCTTCACATACTGCATGACCGGTTTTCCAACCACCTTTCTGAAGGCTTTGCTGATATAGCCCGCGGAGAGGTGAACGCCCTCAGCAATAAGCTTTAGAGACAAAGGCCCCTCCAGGCTGATATGGATGAATTGAAGGATTTTGTTGACCGAATAGTGATCTGTAGTCTCGGTCTCGTAAAGCATGCCCTTGATATAGCCTTCAAACATCTCAAGCTCTGTTTGCTGCAGCTCTTTAAGGGTGGCGGTCTTCAAGATTCTATCGTAAAACCTGTTGTAGAGAAGGTGAAGCATTCCCCTGTATACGCCAAGCCTGGTAATCTCACGGCAAAGGACGCCATTCCAGATCAAAAGGTCGTTCTTCTTGTCGAAGGCCGACTTATCAGCATCCCGCTCCTCCGCATGTTTTCTGTTAAGATACTCGCGTATGGGAGGAAAGCTCATCATTTTCAGACACTCGGTCACTTCCATGCTGAACAGGCTTAGGTCGGATTTGAAATATTCCATTGCGCCCCCCTATGGTTTTAGATAGCCTAAATATACAATAAAAAGCCTAAATATACAAGCAGTGTCTTGGCTGATTGATATAATTAAGGTGTGGCCACAGAAAAAAGCTGTGAGGTGTGTTATGGCGGATTATCAGGAACTGCAAACTCAGATTGAGTATTTAAAGGCTCATGCCCAAAATCCTACAGATTATGTTCTTTCAAAATTTCGAGAGAAAGATATTATTCTTCTGGCCGAAAACCATGCCATAAAAGAAAATCTTCTGTTTGTCCAATCCTTGATTCCAAAGCTGCATGCGGCGGGGGTCTACAACATTGGCATGGAGTTTGGTGCAAGTGAAGACCAGGAAGAGCTTGACGCACTTGTGAACGGGGAAAGTTATGATCCGGACAAAGCGCGAGAGCTCATGTTCAGGTACAACGTCATCTTCCCCTATGTCGAGTATATGGACATCTACAAAAGGGTTTGGGAGTTCAATCGCACCTTGCCTCAAGATGCTCCCAGAATGAGGGTACTCAACCTAAGCTATCAGTACAATTGGGAGGGCTACCCCGGATACCGAACGGTTCGAACCACGTCAAAGGTCTTTCATAAGGGAAGCACAGAGCGTTACCGCGCAGAGCTTATTGATCGTGAAATCCTTCAAAAGAGTCAGAAGCTCCTGGTTTTAACAGGAACAATCCATGCTTTCACGAAATATAAAAATCCTGTTTGTGATTTTCTTGAAGAAGGCTTTGTTCGACTTGAAAACGGCTATATGGGGCATTTGCTTTATCAAAAGGCACCTGACAAGGTCATCACCATTCTGCTACATTTTACGTTCATGGATGAAGACGCGTCAAAAGGCTATAGGCTACCGGCAGATGGGCAGATCGAAGCCTTGATGGAAGCCTTCAACAACGAACCGGTAGGGTTTGACCTTAAAGGCACTCCCCTTGGGCAGTTGAGGGATCACAGCAATTTAGCCCTAGGTCACCCGGATTTCAAGCTTGAGGATTTGGCGGATGGTTATGTCTTTCTAAAACCGCTGATGGAGCAAACAGGCTGTACAGTGGACTATGATTATCTCAAGGGGCACACCTTTGAGGAGGTATTGAAGCAATTCCCTGACCCTGAATGGCATCCAAAACTTAATAGTCTCGAGGATTATTGGGAACTCGTTGAAGGATTTGTAGACATGCATCTCAGGCGAGGCACTTACTAAATATCGATAAAGTATGGGAAGAAACTGTTTCAATGGGGTGGATTGAGGCAGTTTCTTTTTTTATGAAGCGATTTCCCTTTCTTAAGCTTCTTAAAAATGGATGTGAGGAATAGGTCTCTTGAGGTCACGGTTTTCTACTCTTTTAAAGAGAAGGCAAGGCCGGTTCGGGGGAGAGAATGTCTTTTGAAGTAAGTCCAAATTGGGATAGCGGCGAATAAATCTATAGCGTAAAACAAGCCTGCTCCGGTCAGGGAGCAGGCTGTTTAAGAAAGCTATTGCGTTTAAGCGTATGCTATCAACTATTTCTGGCTCTTGATGCAGTCATAGGGGGTCTGTCTCTTATACACATCTG
>JAOABT010000323.1 GCA_026418215.1 Clostridia bacterium
CATCACAGACAGCAAAGGCGTCAACGGCTATTATGTTTATCGTGCGACAACGCCTGGGGGGCAAACCTCCACACCTGAAACCGATTTTTGGATCAGAGGAACCAGCTATGTCGATACCAAAATTACCTCTGGAACTACCTATTACTATATTGTAAGACCGGTTCTCGGAGATAATTCCTTCGGTACGGCATCCAATGAAGTAGGCGTAAGCTATCAACGAGCTATTACGCTGAAGGCCACTTTGAATACGGGCAATGTCACCCTCGAATGGAACGCCATTACCGATTCACGCGGCATTAATGGCTATTACGTTTACAAGGCAACCACAGCGGGCGGCCAATCGAGTCTTCCCGAGACGGATTTCTGGATTAAAGGCACCAGTTATGTGGATACCAAGGTCGCTCCCGGCACTACTTATTACTACATTGTAAAACCTGTCTATGGTGACAGATCCATCGGAATGCCCTCCAATGAAGTGGCCGTCTCCTGTCAGAAGATTTACGGCACCATTCAATTGACCGTTGGCAACGCGATTATGCTGGTAAACGGCAAGCTTATGGAGATTGATCCCGGTAGAGGCACAGCACCTGTGCTCAAGGATGCGAGAACCATGCTGCCCATCCGCGCCGTCATTGAGGCCATGGGAGGCACGGTGGACTTTATTAGCGGCGAACAGAAGCTGATCATCCGTTGGAATGGTAAAACCGTTTATATGTGGATTGGCAAAACAACGATCACGGTAGACGGTGTTAATAAAACCATCGATGTGGCTCCTTACTATTCCGATACAGGCCGCACCCTGGTGCCCATGCGCTTTGTCCTTGAAAACCTCGGCTGTGCTATTGATTGGGACGGCAATACGCAAACAGCAATCATCACTTATCTATTGAACAGCGGGACCTACTATCCTCCGACTCCTCCCGAAACGACCACGACGGCAGGAATCTGGGCAGGTGTATGGTATACCAGCCTCGGTAAGCTGACCATCAATCAAAATGGGATTTATATAACGGGAAGCTATGGCGGCAGCAAAACGATTGAAGGTGTCATTTCAGGCAATACCGTTTACGGTGTCTACACCGATCGTGGCTGCATGGGCGGCTTTGAGTTCCAGATAGCCTCTGATGGGCAAAGATTTGACGGCTGTTATGGCTCCATTGAAAAGCAGAAAAGGCATTGGTGCGAGTGGGACGGCAAAAGGGAGTCCGATCCCCTGTTTAAATACCTTAAACAGGTATCCTCGGGTATCGACGATTTTTCGGGCATTTGGGATACAGATATCGGAAGAATGCATATAACTCAGAACGGTTCGTCTGTTACAGCAACCTACAAGGACAATGGGGTCATAAGAGGCACGGTATCCAGCAATAAACTGACCGGCACTTTCCAGCTTGGCAAAGCCACGGGTACTATTGAAATCTACCTTCTAGATGGCAATAGGAAGCTTATCGGCCATTTTGGCAGCAACGATACGGCAAGGCAGGATTGGAGAGAATTTGACGGAGAAAAGGAAAATTGATGGTTAGCGGCAGGGAGAACCACCCCGCCGCTTTCTTTATCTTGTAATAAACTTGTAGAATTACTCAATCATTTTATGACAGTGGAAATGCACATTACGAGGAATCCAAAGAATACTGAAATGATGCAGCCTAACTCGTGCATCTCAATTCCATAACTTGTAAACTCCACCTTTTTGATCATGCCTCTATACTCCCTTTTCAGCCTCCCTTCAGGATCATTTGCCTCAATAAATCCCAATGCCATCAAAATGACACCGCCAAAGTAAAGCTCCGCGTTTCCACCGTTCATTAGAATGAGAATCCCTAAAGCCAAACCCACAAGCCCACCTAATAGGGAACCGATTCTGATCATCCGAATTTTGTGCTTCTCTTTCTTTTCGAGCTCCTTTAATTGCCTTTCCCAGAGCTCACCGGTATCGCAAGGCTGTACATCGGTCAAGCTATGAGAGCATTCCATGCAAAACCTTTGACATTCTGGATTTGAAGTCTTGCATTTGGGGCAAACCTTCACCCATTGCTCTACAATAGGCGCGGGCTCGTCATTTATATGAATAGGTGCAGCGACCGTGAAAACAGGGTGATCTGTTTTAGTAAGCGGAGTGGCACAGAGCTTGCAGTACATATCAAGCTCTCCATTGGCATAACCGCATTTCGGACACGTTTTGGGCATAGGCAACCTTCCTGAGGTTTTTATCATCATTATAACAGAAATTACCAACTATAAGTATGTTTTTCTGCCGCCCCGCCTTTTTCATAGATGTTACGGTAGCAACGCCAAAGGACCAGGCCACCGTGCTCACTCAATATAAGCCGGAAGCTGGTGTCCCAACGAACCGACTGCCTGACTCAAGCAGGATAAAGCTTTAGATAAGGTCTCGAGACCCTCTTTTAAGGAACCTGCTGTTGTGTTGTTCGTGGTAATTTAAAGAGCTGAGAACTCAAGCCAAGTGTTTATCCAGCCAAACGGCTATATCATGGTAGACTTCCTCGCGGTTTGTTTCGTTAAGAATTTCATGGCGTGCGCCGGGATAGAGCTTGAGCGCCACATCCTCGACCCCCAAACTCTTATAGAGGTCACAAAGCTTTTTTACGCTTTCGCCATAGCTTCCTACCGGGTCGCGATCCCCTGCCAGAAGGCAGATAGGCAGTGTCCTTGGGATGCCCGCCAGCCTTTCTGGACCATAGAGCTTTTTAAGGCCCTTGAAAAGATAATAGGAAAAGCCGATGGAAAAGATGGAGCCACACAGCGGGTCATTGCAGTATTTTCCCACCTCTTGGGTATCACGGCTGAGCCAGTCAAATGGGGAATTGGGATTCTCTACCCCTTTGTTGAAGCTTCCAAAGGAAAGGGAATTGATGAGCTTGCCCTTTCTTTTCTCACCGAAAAGCAGCCTTTGGACAGATGCAACCACTACGCCAGCCTGTATGGCCGGGCCGGTTTGCAAAGCAGAGCCGGACAGAACAATGCCATCAATATCCTTGCCAAAGCGCGTGATATAATCCTGCCCCACAAAGGAGCCGAAGCTGTGGGCAAACAGATAGACGGGAAGCCCCGGATGCTTTTCCTTGATCCTTTTGGTTATAAGATGAGCATCTTCTACAGTTTTATTAAACCCGTCTTTGCCCACTTTCCCAAGGTCATCCGGGTTTTTGGTGCTTCGCCCCTGCCCACGGTGATCATGGGCGTAAACCACATAGCCCTGCCCATTTAAAAACCGGGCAAAGCTTTCATATCTTCCTGCATGCTCCGCCATTCCGTGCAAGATTTGAATGGCCGCCCTCGGGCTCGGAACCGCGTTCCATTCGTAGAGAAACAGCCCCCATCCGTCACAGCCTTGAAATATAGCTTTACTCTTTTCCATAAACAAGCCTCCTCAATTTAGAATCCTACTGGCGTTAAAAGCCTGCCGGGCTCAATCTTTAAGCTCGACCCGGCTTGAGGCCACAATGTCCACACCCGTTTCCATTATGTTCGCCAGGATGCAGTCACCAATATGGACCGGTGCGGTTAACGAAACCGAATTAATCCTTTCCATGCACTTAAGCAGAAGGTCTTTTGGAAGGGGCTTAGCTGATTTAACTGACACAACAGGTTTCACACCGTTTTGGACTCTCACCGTGCTGGTCAGCGTTCTTGTTGGATTTAAAATCTACGAGGCAGCATACTCGGCTCCCCTTTTACACGTATTTCCCTCAATATTAACGATTTTTCCCTCTTCTAATGTAACCTCCATGGAGCATCCCACAGGGCAAACAATGCAGGTAAGGTTTTTCTGAACACTCATGACTGTCCCCCCTTCATGATGCAAATTTCCAGAGGCGCTCCAGTCTTGAGCTGTTTCAGCTGCTCTTCGCGCAAAACAAGCTGTTCCATTTCTCCCGGCGATACCTTTCTTTTTTTGATTTCAGATAGGACTTCCCCTGCCTGGCTTACGCAGATCGTGACCTTCTCATAGACATTATCTACCCTGAAAAACAGCTTAAGAACCTCTTTTCCTGTGATCCCGAGAGGTGCTTCTATATTCTGCGGTACAATATAACGAATGCCCTTGCCTGGAAGCGTTTGAACCAGTGTCTTTTGTTTTGTCAAATCAGAAGGATGAAGCACATATTCGGCAGCACACCTTCCTGCAAGGCTTGCTTCTTGTGTGACATAGTCGACGAGATCATGAACCTGCACCACGTTGCCGCAAGCGAAAACCCCTTCCATAGAGGTCTCCATTGAATCGTTCACCTTGGGGCCCGAAGTCATGGGATCCAATACAATTCCGGCTTCCCGGGAGAGCTCATTTTCAGGAATAAGCCCCACTGATA
>JAOABT010000639.1 GCA_026418215.1 Clostridia bacterium
AGCTTTGACGGTGATTTTGAAATACTCTGTCAAAACAGAGAAATGAATGATGCCTCCCGCGAGGCCTTTTTATCCGAATTTGAGTCCTATGGCGATACGACACGCATCGCCTTTTGCGTCATGGGAGGTATTTTCGGGGAAGGCATTGACCTTGTAGGCGACCGGCTCACAAGCGTTATTGTGGTCGGTGTTGGGCTTCCACAGGTATCCCCGGAGCTCGAGACGCTCAAGAACTACTATCAGGATGCAACCTCGTCGGGCTTTGCCTATGCCTACACCTATCCCGGGCTCAATAAGGTTCTTCAGGCCGCAGGACGCCTGATCCGAACTGAAACCGACCGGGGCGGCCTGCTCCTCATTGACTCGCGCTTTGCAACGCAGGAATACCTGCAGCTTATGCCCGAGGAATGGCACCCCATCCCCCGAACCTCCCAGGGCATCCAGCTGGGTCAGGCCGTGAATGGCTTTTGGAGCAGGAATAAGTCCGAGACAAGTAAGCATAAATGAAAAAGCCACCGTTTGGGTGGCTCGTTGTTATGCTATTCAAGTCAATATTGGCCTTAATATCAAGCTTTGAAGAGCTAAATGTATAGGCCTTTCTAGGTCTTAGTCTGTCTTAGTCTAATGAATGGTCACTCAACTAAAATCCTTAAACAGGGCTTCAAGGTCTTTCACAGTCTCAACGCTATACGTTGGCTTTGCTTTTTCCATTTCCTCACGAGAACCGTAGCCATAGAGCACACCAATGGAATCTATGCCTGTTTCTTGAGCACCTATGACATCGTGCTTACGGTCTCCCACCATGATCACACGATTAAGCTCCGATATCCCCATTTCCTCAAGGACAAAGCTGATAACCTCAGCCTTTTTCATGCGGGTTCCGTCCAGATTGCTTCCCCCAACAAAGGAGAATTTCTCTTTCAGGTGAAAATACTCGAGGATTTTCTCAGCAAAGTATGTTGGCTTTGATGTCGCAACAGCCAGCGTCTTGCCGCATTTCAGAAGATGATCCAGCATGTGGGGGATATCCGGAAAGGCTTCATTTTCGTAAAGCCCCCTGTCGGCAAAGTATTCCCTGTACTTTGCTACGGCTTTGTCTGCCTGATCCTCACTGAACCCATAAAACTCCCTAAAGGAATCCTTTAGGGGCGGACCAATAAATTTCACCAGATTGTCAAGACAGGGCTCATGGATGCCAAAGGCGGCAAGAGCATACTGAACCGAGCTTGTAATGCCTATTTTAGGATCGGTGAGTGTTCCGTCAAGATCGAAAAGAACATAGTCATATCGTTGTGAGAGATTCATAATATTACCCTTTCAATAGAGCCGCTTTATAATTGTGTAATAGCCGCGCTTACCACTTGATTAGGCTGAATCAAGCCCAGAGTCTATTCCCTGACCAATCCCAGCTCTTCAAGAACTCTTTTTAAACGTTCGCCGCCATGCTTCATATAGAGCTCCGGTCTCCAGAAATATCTTTCCATGATGTCCGCATCTTTAATAAGCTCGTCATAAGGCTGTCTCTTATACACATC
>JAOABT010000390.1 GCA_026418215.1 Clostridia bacterium
TTTATATTCTGCTTTTTAATTCCCAGTTGTTCCGCTAACTCTATATGCTGCATATTGTAAAGCCCTAGAATATATTCCAAACCTATCAATCCATCACCACCAATCTGGGCTCACTTTATTGTCCGAGTCAATATGTGTTAATTATATATTATTTTATTGTCTCGGTCAATAACCTTTTACATTATTTTCATTTTAACTTTTCAACGATTCTCCAATTCTCAAACGATTTGCCAAAAAAATGCACACCCCTGCCTAATATCAAACGATTATCATCGTCTTCCACCGCTCCAAGTCTAGTGCATGTCATAATTCTCAAATATATGCTGCCTGATAATTGAAACAAGCGATCCCCAAAACATCTGGGAATCGCTTGTTTCAAGCCGTTTCAAGGCAAAATAAAACCACCTGTTGATAAATTCTTTTTATCAATAGATGGTAGATTATTTGGTGGAGATGAGGGGGATCGAACCCCTTACCTCTTGAATGCCATTCAAGCGCTCTCCCAGGGGAGCTACACCCCCAAGTACTCTCCTATTATAAACAAGAACGGACAACTTTTCAATAGTTTTTTATCTTTTGTACCGCTGTCAGAGCCTACTCACCCGAGGTAGATGCAGGTGCCTGCGTTGGCGACGGCGATGGAGAAGGTGAAGACAGCTCCTCCGGATTAATCTTCAAATAGTCAAGAAGCGGTTGGATGCTGGCGCTGAAGGTATAGAAATACGGCCGAAGCTTGCTGTCCAGCACAAGCATGATAGGCGCTTCTCTGTCGCTGACAATGATAAAGACCTGATCAAGTGTTTTGATACCCGATTCAGCCAATGGTTTGAGATTAACCGTTACAGGCGGATCAAAGGGCACACGTATGACGTAGCCTTTCTGCGGAAAAGGAACAGCCTTTGTATAAAGACTTTTGATAGACTTCACATAGGTCAAGACCTCATTCTGAAGATCCAGGCTCAAGGGTGTTCTTCGAATGACCTCTCCCTTGGCGATATCAAAAACCTCAATATTCCTGCTCTCCCTTTGGGCTTCTTCATCGGCCATGTAAGCAATGAAATTGGTATCCTCAAACATTCTGGTTACTGAAAGAACCGATTGATAGCGGTTTTCATTTTCGGCAATTCTGGCCGAATTGTAGATAGAAAGTACAAGAAGGCTTAGAATCACTGCAAGAACAATATAGCTGATGGTTTTCTTCTTAATTCCGATAAAAATCATGCCGCTCACCTCCCTAGTATTTATGAGAGCCAAGCAGCATTTAGTACGTTGTACAAGTCCCTATTTATCGAGATTTTGCAGTCCTACCGTGTTAGATTTCCAATATCTCGTAAACACTCTTTCCGCAGATTTGGCGAATCTCTTGATCAAACTGTTTAAATTCTCCGAACTTTGATTCAAGAATAGGAACAAAATCCGGGTTAGAAAGGCGATACCGCTTGATCGTTTCTTCGAGCCGTTCTTGTTGACGGACGACTCTCCCGTGTGACTCAAGATTGTCGGCAATGAATATAAGCTTCTCCTCTAAACACGTAACAAAAAAGTCTTCGGGTTTCAGGCCATATTCAGGTAGCTCCTCCTCCCTATACGTCCCATTGGAATGGCAGGCGCAAATACGTGCGAGATGATCTTCTCCAAGCTCCTTCATAAGCTTGTAGCCCTCATAAGCGTGTCTGTAGGGGCAATGCGTCACACTTCTTCCAAAATCATGCACCAGACCCATAAGACGCACTCTGTCAGGGTCTATATCAACAAAGGGCTTCAAAGCCTGCGCAAGCCTGTTGGCGATCGCGCCCACTTGAATACAATGTCTGTCCCAATCATGGCCTTCCTTTATGTCAAAGCTTTTTAGCAATTCAAGTGCCTGTTGATAATTCACGTGCTCCTCCTAGATATAACCCGTTTCGACTACTATAATAGGACTTGATTAATCATGCCCTCTGCTTACCCATTATTCATAAGTCATTCATTCCTATCTCTAAAACAACTGACAGACAAAGCTTATTATTATAGCCCTCCCATCTATTTTCTAAAGACAGAAAATAGATAAAAGCTTATTCTTGTAACCTCTCTCATGCTTTATTACTGCAAAAGATTGATAAAAGCTTATGTTCTCAGCCTTTTGCCTTAACCTTATACCCCAGCGCTATAAGGGTCTCCATTCCCTGTTCCCTTGATTCTTGGTCTTCAAACTGGATCTCAAGGGCCCCTTCCTCCGTCTCCCTGTGATTAAGGATGCCGATATTCTTGATGTTGATGTTCTCCTTTGCCAACGCAGACGCAATGACTGCAATAATGCCGGGTTTGTCCTCTACATCCACAGAGATGTCAAAGGTCTTCTGAATGAGACTTTTACGCTCCGAAAAAGTGCTCCGTATCGTCCGGGCGTTTTTGAAAAAGTCAAGAACAGCGACCTCATTACTGCCTTGCAGGTTATTCATGAATTCCTTCAGGGAACCGTCTATGTAGCGGAGTGTCTCAAGTACGGTCTGCTTGTTTGAAAAGCAAATGCCGGTCCAAAGCTCCGGTGAAGAGGACGCAATTCTCGTGATGTCCTTGAAGCCGCCCGCGGCAACGGTTTTCATATAACACTTGGGGCCATCAAGATCAGAAACCATGTTCACAAGCAACGAAGCAATGACATGGGGAACATGACTGATAGCGGCCGTAACATGGTCATGCTCCTTGGGGCTCATTTCAATTGGTAGGGCACCCAAATCTTGAACCACCGTTTTCAAGGCATCCAGCGTTTCTACCTTGGTATCCTTAAAAGGTGTGAGCACATAGTAAGCATTCTCAAAAAGGTTAGGCTTGGAATGGACATAACCGGATTTTTCTGACCCGGCCAGCGGATGCCCGCCAATAAATCTGTCCTCCAGCTTCAAATCCTGAATGAGCGCCGCAACATCTCCCTTGGTGCTGCCAACG
>JAOABT010000410.1 GCA_026418215.1 Clostridia bacterium
GTTATGGAACGGACTGGCCTTGAGGTCACGCATCTGACACTGGAACCTATTGCAGCGCTCAATGTGGCTATTCCAAAAGACCTTCGCCTGCTTAACCTGGCGCTGGTCGATATTGGTGCAGGCACCTCGGATATAGCCATAACCAAGGCAGGAACCGTTATTGCCTATGCCATGGTTCCGGTGGCCGGGGATGAGGTCACAGAAGCCATTGCACAGCACTATCTGGTGGATTTTAACACCGCCGAAGCCATCAAGCTTTCCATGTCGTCCGAGGAGTCTATTTCCTTTACAGATATATTAGACAATAAGGTAACGGTGAAGTCACAGGAGGTTGGAGAGGTCGTTGCGCCGGTTGTTGAGCAGCTGGCCCGCACCATTACTGAAAAGATTTATGAATACAATGGCGGGAAACCGCCCAACGCCGTCTTTCTCGTAGGCGGCGGAAGCCAGGTCAAAGGCCTTTGTGAAGCACTTTCACAGAATATCGGCCTTCCTAAGGAGCGCGTAGCCGTAAGAAACCGAAGCATCGCCAAGAATGTGGTTCTCGAGGAGGATATCCTCAACGGACCCGAGAGCATCACACCTCTGGGCATTCTTGTGACCACAGGCATTACCAAGGGCCAGGACTTCTTTTATGTCACGGTCAATGGGATGAAGGTTAAAATGTACAATTCACGTAAAATGAATGTTTCCGACGCATTGATGCTGGCGGGCTTCAATTCCGAGCAGCTCATCTGCAAGTCGGGAAAGGCATTGAAATTTAAGCTCAACGGGGCCGATAAAACCATCCGGGGAAGCTTTGGGAAACCGGCTGAGATCAGCGTGAACGAAGCTGTATCAAGTCTTAATGCCATCATCGCACCCGGAGATGACTTAAAGGTTATCCCTGCGGAAAAGGGCCAGGATGGTGCAGCCAAGGTTTCCGACTTTGTTTCTGATGAGTCTGTAAAGCTTGAATTCAACGGCCAAACCTATGCCATCATGCCGCGAACTCTTATAAATGGGGCTGAGGTTGAGGCAGGCACGGCCATTTCTGAAGGCGACCAGGTGGAGATCACTGCTACCTACTCCCTTGAGGACATTGCCAAGCAGTATGAAATAGACCCGCTTCTTTGGGATTTCAAGGTCAACGGAAGCCCCGCTGATATCAAGACGGCATTAAAATCCGGAGATAGTGTCGCATGCGTTCTCAAAACCTATAAAGAGGATGCCGGCGAGTCTAAAATCGAGGAAGAAAAGCTTCCTGAGCCCACTCTGGCCTCAGATTTCAAGGCCGTGCTTCAGGAGGTTCGACATAAACTTGCCGAATCGGAAGGCATTACAGTAATTGTTAACGAAAAACCCGTTAACCTTCCGCCCAAAAGTACCGAATATATGTTTATTGATATCTTTACGCATATTGACTTTGATCTCACCACACCCAAGGGAGTCATCATGCTGAGACTCAATGGGAAAGAAGCCAACTACACAGATATAATAAAATCCGGTGATCGTATCGATATATATTGGAGAGAGTAAACATTACGGCAAGCTGGAGGTCGCCTTGGACATTATAGACCACAACCGTGTTGAAAAGATTTTTGGCAACTATATCCGCTATGAAGGGAATGTTACCAAATTCACGTGGATCATCTTCCTGGGATTAATCCTGGAGGATTTATTCTCGCGTGTCTACATAGCCAAGCAAAGCCTGCAGCCGTCTCTTATCGCCGTTCAGCTTCTTCTTTACGTTCTTCTTGTTGGCGTGAGCCTCATGAAGCTCAGGAGCATCAAGAACGAAAGCCAGAAGCTTAAGACCTATTACAAGGTAGCCAAAATTGTTGAGGTTGTCATGACGGTGACCTTGATCAGTACGGTCTACCACAGCGTTTTCTTCTATTTTGTGGCACTTCTGCCGCTTGCCTTTATCAGCCTTTCACGTGGCTTCAAGCGAGCGGTTCCGTATATCCTGCTAAGCTGGTTTGTTCAGGCGCTGAGCCAATATTTTGTATCGCTCTGGCTTAATACCATCCCCCTTCCAAGCATGTTTTCGGATTTCTTCTTTTTCTCTCTGACCATAACCATCCAATACCTTTTATTCTCCTTGTTCTGTTATGTTTGGGGAACCGTACATAGTGAATACTCCCGAAGCGAGGAGGAAAACAATATCCTCATTGAGCGCCTGGGAGACAAATATGTGCAGCTTGAGCAGGCTAAAAAAGAAATTCAGAACCACTATGACAAGATGCGCGAGACCAATAACCAGCTTGAAGAGACCAATCGCCGCTTAACCTCAAGCCTGGCCGAGTTCTATACCCTTCAGCAGATTTCCCAGGCTATCAGCTCTATTTTCGATATGAACGAGCTATTGAAGTTCGTTAATGACGTTATCATCGGTGTTATGGGTGTTTACCATTCCACCATTGCCCTTTGCCATGGTCCCCAAAACAAGCTAAAGGTTCAGGTATCCAGCATCTTTGATAAGAAGGAGCTGGCCATCGTTTCAGACTACATCAACAGTGAAGTTCTTAAGCCCTCTACACATGACGGCCATTCCATGATCGATAATGCTGTCAACCCCGAGGACTATCCCTTCACACAGGGGAGAAACATTCAGTCCATGATCTGCGTCCCCTTGCTTGCGAAGGGCAACACACTGGGTATCGTCCTCATTGAGCACAGCATGAAGGATGCCTTTGATAATGACAACGTAAGACTTTTGGAAATTATCTCTCAGCAGGTGAGTATCGCAATAGAAAACGCCCGCCTGTATCAGCAGATGCACGACCTGGCCACACTCGACGGCCTGACAGGCGCCTACAATCGTCTTTACTTCCAGGATAACCTTCAGATCGAGTATAAAAAGGCTCAGGAGAAGGGTTATGACCTGTCTCTCATGATCTTTGACATCGACCACTTTAAGAAATTTAATGATACCAACGGCCACCTCTTCGGTGACCTTGTCTTGAAGTCCATTTCTAACTATATTATGAAAACCCTCAGAAAAGAAGATATCTTAGCACGCTATGGCGGCGAGGAATTTGTTATTCTGATGCCTCACACCACCCTAGAACAGGCGCAGGAAAAGGCTGAGGACCTGCGTGAAGGTATTTCGAGGCTTACGATTACGGACCGTGTCATCTCAGCCTCGGTCACCATCAGTATTGGTGTTTCGGTGTTCCCGGATGCCGCCAGCACGCCTCAGCAGCTCATCAAATCATCTGACGATGCGCTTTATGAAGCCAAGCACGCCGGACGTAACCGGGTTTGTGTGGCCCCTCCAAAGATGAAGAACGAAAATGTAGGATAAGCATTGATCATCGTTTTGTACAGATGAAGCTTGCTGTACCAATAAGCCTCTGTTATTTCACGGACACGGAGTTGACCATTTCATCAAATATTTTTCGAACCTCCGGGCCGTAATCCTTACTCTTAACATAGAGGCTGATGCGGTACATATAAGGCTTATCGTCAAAAAAAGCCTCTAAGGAGTGGATTTCCGCATCGCTTGTGGTGAAGGTATAATCCCATATCGTGTAATTCAAAAGCCCCTTTCTGCCTTTTTTCGTATCAAACGTTTTAAAGTTAAGTGAGCTATAGTTTTTGGAGTTCTCCAAAAATTCGTCGAGCCGAGTCTCCAATTGCCATACCTGTATCAGGCCAATGGCAGGGGGTGTTTTGATGGAAAAATCGACGCTTTGGGTGATTTCATTCCCGAGATAGGTCGGCCGTCCTAAGG
>JAOABT010000441.1 GCA_026418215.1 Clostridia bacterium
TAGCTGCCATAGCGGCCATGCTTTCCTTTAAGGTAAGCTTGAGCATTACACTCATGGTCATTGTGCTTTGTGCTCTTGGTTTAATACCTATCAGCGTAGTGAATATCTACATTGACCTGAGAAAACCCAAGCTTGAATGGAACAATGCTCAGGAGGCCATCAAGCAAAATGCAAATGTCATCGTCGGCATGCTGCTAGGGTTCTTGATCATGGCGGTTTACGGTGTCATCGCCTATCTTATTACAACGCTCAATCTCAATGTCTATGCTATCTTCGGAATTATGGCTGTTGTACTCCTTCTTCTGTCGGATGTATCCATGCATCTGCTTCACAAGGTGGCCAAGAAGGGTTATCAGCATTTGGAGATTTAAGGATAACAGTAATAACAAAGAAGGCTGCAGATTCTAACCGGTCTGCAGCTTTTTATATGCGTTTAATATTTGTATAGTTGTCCTAATATAGCCTACTTGACTGACTTATATCGTTTTTGTGCTCATAGGGTTTCAACCACTTTCACTTGTTCAATGACTGGAATCTCTATCCTGACGGCTTATTCATGTTTCTAGGCAATTGACGGATCATTTTTCGAGAGGAAAGCAGTTGTCTCGGGGGATTACTGATAAGCTTGCATAATTTCCTGCCAAATGTTCATCTGTAGAGACTTTCCGGCGGGATCGGCAAATTCCGGGATGTTTCCCAAACGCCAGACCGAAAGGCCTTTCAGACCAAACATCTTGGCCAGCTTAATTTTTTCAGCGATGCTCCGTTGATTTTCGTACCAGATGACATTCTGGGTCCCGTCCTGGGTATTCGTAAAGGTTATATACGGATTCTGGCTATACTCGGAATAGATCCAGGCAGCACCGCCCAAAAGCCTTTGTTCAAGCAGGTCGTAGGTTGGAGGATAGGGTGTGCGGTTGATGACCTTCCCATCTTTAAGCTTCCACTGAGCGGAGTCCATGGAAAGCTGCAGCCAAATCTTCTTGATATCCTTAACACCGTAGACAGGGTCTGTTATGGTTTTAAGGGCGAAGTAAACCTCATCTATGGGAGTGACGGGGGTGGCTGTATAGCCTCTTTGCATCTCGGCATCAGTAAGGGATGTTGCTTCGTAATCATGGGCCATAAGAATGACCTTGTCGGCAAGCTCGCCGATTGTTCTGTAATCGTAGCCGTCAAAATATGTCTGACCCGGTTTCCCTCTTGGGTGAACAGCCACATAAAGCTTCTTTCCGGTCTTGTCGAGTTCCGCACGCAGCTCAGTCAAGAATGCGTTATAGGCCTGCTTAAGAACATCACCCTTAAAGCCTTCAAAATCTGAAACGATACCATCAAAGGATGTCTCCAAGCCGTTCTTACTGATTGAATTGACTAAGGCAACCATGTCGGCTATGACCTTGGTGCGGACCTCAGGGTGTGTGATGACGTATTCTGAAAGTTTCATGCTGTTGTTTGTTGCAGGGTCGACGAGGCTTTGGTTCTTGATAGCCAAGAAAAGCTGACGTGAAACACTGTTGGCTTGAGCGGTATCAAGCAAATTAGCAAAGCCACTGGGAAGGTAATACTCATTGGTACCGCTGCCGGTATTGATCATCACTTGCTTTGAAGTCTCGTCATATTCAAGTCTGGCCCATCCAAAGCTGGCCGAGTCCAGTAGAGGAATCTTATCAGCCTGGCTAGCCGAGCTTATGGCGTAGAAGGCGTGGAGTTCGTTAAGGGGTGTACGGAGGCGGTCATACATGCGGATCATCATGGCCGCAGCCTGCTCTCTTGTGGCGCTGCTGTTGGGAGCAAAGCTGTTATTTCCGACGCCCCCGATAATGCCAAAGTCCTTACCGATAAGGATATACCCAAAATTACGTGTCACATCAATAAATGGCTTGCCATAGGCGTTGAGCTGATTGGCAAGATAATCGCAGCCAAGGGTGCGAACGATCATCATCGACATTTCCTCGCGGGTGA
Organism: Clostridia bacterium; assembly: GCA_026418215.1. Taxonomy (GTDB): domain Bacteria; phylum Bacillota; class Clostridia; order DSM-8532; family DSM-8532; genus DTU059. The sequence continues at coordinate 1,963 of JAOABT010000441.1, forward strand.
TGGGGGCATCGGGGCGGAAGGTTGTTGAATCTTTCTTAATGACACCATGGGTCAGGGCTGTTTCAATATAGCTGTAATAGAACTTGTTTGTGTCGGCATTATCGATAAAGCTTCCTTTTGTAGGCTTTACAAGCTCCCAGCCCATCAGCCTGACAAGATAAGTGACAAACTCGCTGCGTTTGATGGTTTTGCCGACGCCATAGAGGTTG
>JAOABT010000482.1 GCA_026418215.1 Clostridia bacterium
CATCTTCCCCCACCATGAAAATGAGATTGCTCAGAGTGAAGGTGCCACAGGAAAGCCTTTTGCCCGCTACTGGCTGCACAACGCCTTTTTGAATATTGATAACCAGAAGATGTCTAAATCTTTGGGTAATTTCTTTACCGTGAGAGATGCATCGCAGCATTATGACTACGAGATTATCCGCTTCTTCATGCTTTCCGCGCATTACAGAAGCCCCATCAATTACAGTGCTGAGCAGCTTGAACAGGCCGGCAACGCTCTTAACAGGCTTTACGAATGCAAGCGCAACCTGAATTTCCTTATTGACAACGCAGCCCCAGGCGAAGATGCTGCAGATGGAGATTTCGAGAAGCTTTTAGCCTATAAGGATAAGTTTATCGAAGCCATGGAGGATGACCTTAATACGGCAGACGCGGTTTCGGCCATTTTTGAGCTGGTGCGCGACGTTAATATTTTGACCTCATCAGCACCAAGAAGCAAAGCCTTTTTAGAGAAGGCGCTCGGGCTTTTCAATGAGCTGACGGGAATCCTCGGCATTGTCCAAAAGGAAGAGGATACTCTTGCTCAGGAGGTCGAAAGCCTCATTGCCGAGCGTCAGCAAGCGCGTAAGGAGAAGAACTGGAAGCTGTCCGACGAGATTCGCGACAAGCTGAAGGCTATGGGCATAGAGCTTCAGGATACCCCTCAGGGTGTGAAGTGGAAAAAAGTCTAAATCAAAAGCTTTAAGGATTTTTGAATTTGTCTTTCGGGGGATGCGCACTATGCTGAATCCTAAGGAAACCGTTTGACAGATAAAATTTAGGGTATATATCGAAGTAGAAAACCACCAGATAAGGGGAACATTACAAATGGCAAAGCTACGCAGTAAGTATGTCTGCAGCGAATGCGGCTACGAGAGCAGCGGCTGGCTTGGGAAATGCCCTTCGTGCTCCAAATGGAACACCATGCTCGAAGAGGTAGAGGAAGCCCTTCCGACAGCTGCAAAGGCGCTTAACCAGGTATTGCCGCCCGTAATTGCCTTGTCTTCGGTTGAAATTCTTGAGACATCACGCATTAAAACCGGAAGTAGTGAACTGGACAGAGTTTTGGGAGGGGGCCTTGTGCCTGCCTCTCTTATTCTTGTAGGCGGGGACCCCGGCATCGGGAAATCAACGCTTATTTTGCAGGTTTGTGCACGCATTGCGGAGAACAAGCGTGTCCTCTATGTTTCAGGCGAAGAATCGGTAGGACAGATCAAGCTCAGAGCCGATCGCCTCGGCGCCGTCAGTCAGGGAGTTTATATCATTTCGGAGACCTCCTTTGAACGTATAGAGGCCATTATTGACAAAGAAAAACCCGAATTTGTTGTCATAGATTCCATTCAAACCGTTTACACAGAAAAGCTCTCTTCGGCACCGGGCAGTGTCAGCCAGGTTCGCGAGGTCACGGGACAGCTCCTCCGAATGACCAAGAAAAACGGCATCACAACGTTTGTGGTAGGCCATGTCACAAAGGAAGGGGCCATTGCCGGTCCGCGCGTCCTTGAGCATATGGTGGATACCGTGCTCTATTTTGAAGGTGAGCGCCATCAGGATTTCAGGGTGCTGCGTGCTGTCAAGAACCGCTTCGGCTCGACCAATGAGATAGGCATCTTCGAAATGGGCCCCAATGGCCTCGTCGATGTGTCTAACCCTTCTTCGCTCATGCTCGAGGGCCGCAGCCGGGATCAGGCAGGCTCGGCCGTTGTGGGTCTCATGGAGGGAACCCGTCCCATGCTGGTGGAGGTTCAGGCACTGGTTTGCGCCACCAGCTTCGGTATGCCCAGAAGGCAAGCCACAGGAATGGACTACAACCGACTGTCCATGCTCATGGCCGTCCTGGAGAAAAAGGTCGGCATGCAGCTTCACGCTTTTGATGCCTACATCAATGTCGCCGGGGGCATGAAGCTCGACGAGCCCGCCGCTGATTTAGGCGTTGTGGCGGCTATCGCCTCTAGCTTTAAAAACAGACCTGTTGACTCATCAACCGTATTATTTGGTGAGGTGGGCTTAACCGGAGAGGTGCGGTCAGTCAGCCAAATGGACAAGCGTATCACAGAGTCCCTGCGTCTTGGCTTTAAACGCTGTGTTGTGCCCCAGCTCGGCAAGAACACGGCTCAGGGTCTCGAGAAAGAGATAGAAATCATAACGGTTTCAACCGTTGAACAGGCGCTTGAGGCGCTTTTGTAAGGGGGAATACAGATGTTGAACAAAGAGGTCCTAGAGCTTATTAAGATGACGGCACCCGGAACCCTGCTTCGGGAGGGGCTTGACAATATCATTCGTGCCGGTACAGGTGCGTTGGTTGTTGTCACCGACCCGACCAAGCTGACCTGCCTCATTGACGGCGGCTTCAGAATCGACAGTGAATTTCTTCCGGCCTACCTTTATGAGCTTTCCAAAATGGATGGCGCTATCGTTGTGAGTAGGGATTTGAAACGCATTTTACTGGCCAATACCTTACTGATTCCGAACCCCCTGATACAGACGTTTGAAACGGGTACGCGCCACAAGGCGGCTGAGCGAACGGCCAAGCAGACTGGAGAGCTTGTCATCTGCATCTCACATAGAAGAAACGTCATCTCGCTTTACAAGGGAGATATCAAGTACATATTAAGAAGCACATCGGAAATATTGGCTCACGCCAACAACGCGCTACAGACCATGGAGAAAAACAAAAAGGTTCTCACAAGAGAGCTGGAGAACCTGACGACCCTGGAATTCAATGATATGTCACGGCTTTTGGACGTGGTCAACGTCATCATCAGGGCCGAGATCGCCACGCGTATCGCCGATGAAATAAGAACCTACATCTGTGAACTGGGCGTTGAAGGAAGGCTCGTCAGCATACAGCTCGAAGAGCTCCTGACCAATATCGAGGATGAAGAGCTGCTGGTCATTGAGGACTATATGGTGGACGGCTGTCCGCGTCATGCCATTGAAATTCTTGAAGAACTCCATATGCTCAATGACGATGACCTTGCTGACTTTGAGGTCATCTTGCGGAAATTGGGGTATGATCCCAATGCACAGACTTATGAAACCACTGTGGCACCCCGCGGCTACAGAGCGCTCTCAAAGATTTCCCGCATTCCGAAATCCGTCCAGAGCAAGCTTGTCAAGAAGTTCTCCAATATCAACGGCATTATGGCCGCCTCTATCGAGGTGCTTGACAATGTGGACGGCATAGGAGAGCAAAGGGCCAAGAGTATTAATCTTGGCCTCAAGCGCATCAAGGAAAGGCTTATTATTGACTGATCGGAAGCATTATCTCAAGCTGTATTTGCCGAGGAGCTGGAGCCTTTCCAGCTCCTTTATGATGATGTCATACAGATTCAAATCCATGGTATTGCAAAGAGAAGTCAGATAGAAGAGGTGACGGCCGATATCCTTCTCGAGAAGGTCACGGCAATTCGGGCAGAGCTTTCCTTCTATGTGCGAGTTCATGGAGCCCTTGATGGTTTCAAATTCCATGCTGTCGGGGTAGTCCTGCTTGGCGGCGTTAATCTTGATGCAGCCGCACTGGGTGACTGCCTTTGAGAGGGTTCTGTTGACGCGGGCGTTGGAATCCTCGAGCTTGGTCATTTCGTCTAAAATGCTTTTATTGCGTACGAGAAATTCGGATACAGCATACTGAAAACTATCTAATGCAGTGTCTTTCATTTTACTCAAAATGAATCCCTCCTGCTGTAAATTTTAAACTCAAATCAATTATATTGACAGCTTTGACAATTTGTCAACGCGCTTGACGTTTAAATTTTTGTATGCTATCATTTTTTTACAATTTCATATTTAACCCTTATCAAGAGAGGTGGAGGGACTGGGCCCGATGAAACCCGGCAACCGGCTATTATAAGCGATGGTGCCAATTCCCGCAGGATGTATGTCCTGACAGATGAGGAGCTTGATGTTTTAAAAGTCTCTTCGTCCGAAGAGCTTTTTTTATTGCCTGAATATCCTTTATCTTAAACGTGACGTTACCTGTTTGCATCATTCTAATAGCAAAGACAGGGGATTTCAGTCCGTAAGTATAGGAAAGGCAGTAAGCAATCCTCTTTCTATGACGACGAAGTGTTTTATGCCCAAAGCTCCTATTTTCCTGGTTCAAGCGTGAACCAGGGGATAATTGCCTGTGTACCGTGGCACAATGAAAAAGTGGCAGCGGACGCCGGCTCATAAATGAAAGGAGAAAGAATTATGTCCAACAGAAGACTCTTTACCTCTGAATCCGTTACAGAAGGCCATCCGGACAAGATTTGCGACAACATCTCCGACAGCGTGCTGGATGCCATCCTTCAAAAGGACCCAACAGCCCGTGTAGCCTGTGAAACCGCAGTCACCACAGGGATGGTGCTTGTCATGGGTGAAATCACAACCCAATGCTATGTGGATATCCCTAAGCTCGTTCGCGAGACCATACGTGACATCGGTTACGATAGAGCCAAGTTCGGCTTTGACTGCGATACCTGTGCGGTCATTACCTCTATCGACGAACAGTCGGCCGACATTGCCATGGGCGTTAACGAAGCCCTTGAGCATAAGAAGCATGAAATGGGCGATGAAATTGAGGCCATTGGTGCGGGCGACCAAGGCATGATGTTTGGCTATGCCTGCAACGAAACCCCGGAGCTGATGCCTATGCCCATCTCTTTGGCGCATAAGCTTACTGAAAGACTCACCTTTGTGCGCAAGAGCAACATTCTGGATTACTTAAGACCCGACGGCAAGAGCCAGGTCACCGTTGAATATGAAGGTGATAAGCCTGTTAGGGTAGACACCATCGTTATTTCGACCCAGCACGGACCCGAGGTTGAGCACGACCAGATTGAAAGAGATGTGATTGAACATGTCATCAAACCGGTCATTCCAGCCGCGCTTCTCGATACCAACACCCATTACTATATCAATCCCACGGGACGCTTTGTTATTGGCGGTCCTCAAGGTGATTCGGGCCTCACAGGCCGAAAGATAATCGTCGATACCTACGGCGGCATGGGTCGTCACGGCGGCGGTGCCTTTTCGGGCAAAGACCCCACCAAGGTTGACCGTTCTGCTGCTTACGCTGCCCGCTATGTCGCTAAGAATATTGTAGCGGCAGGCATTGCAAGCCGCGTTGAGGTACAGCTTGCCTACGCTATAGGCGTTGCGCACCCGGTTTCTATCCTGATTGACACCTTTGGAACAGGTAAGCTTTCCGAGGACAAGATATCTGAAATTGTAGCGAGAAACTTTGACCTAAGGCCCGCCGGCATCATTAAGATGCTTGACCTGAGGAGGCCGATCTACCGCAAGACGGCCGCCTATGGCCATTTTGGTAGAAACGATCCCGATTTTACCTGGGAAAGGACCGACAAGGCCGAAATTCTAAAGCGAGAAGCAGGTTTATAATGAACGCCTAAAGGGCAGTAGGACTAGCTCGACAGGCAAAGCACCTCTAGTGTAGCACTCAGTCTAGGATGTCGGGGAAAATAAGCCTCCGTCTCAAAGGCATGAGCGGCCTCACTTACTTGATTCAAAACTCAACCTTAAATCTTATACAAGCAAAAAAAGACCTCTTAGCCATGCAGGAGTCCCACTGCCACAATAGTGGGGAGAACAGGCTAAGAGGTTTTTCAAATGGGACATGAAAGGGATCAACTGATAATATCTACAACAAAAACCGTTGGGTTTTTGCGAAGATCAATCTCATAGGGCTCGAAAACAGGGGGGCCGTTCCTCCTTGTAATGACCGAAACGCGCGGTCTCATGGAAAGGACGCCTCGGGACGGTAGAACTCTGGCAATTTCTCCGGTATTCAAAAGCACCACCGAATCTTGAGGATATACTGCGATGCTGTCGATGAAGGTTTTCATAATGTTGGGATCAAACTGGCTTTCATTCTGGGCCATGAGGTATTCGGCGGCCTCGTGGGGCATGTATCTTTTCCGGTAAACCCGGTTGGCTGTCAGAGCGTCATAGACGTCGGCAATGCTGACAATCCTTGCGCCCAGATCAATATCGTAATTTTTGAGTCCTACGGGGTAGCCTGACCCGTCCCACTTTTCATGATGCTGACAGACAATTTTGGCTATCTTCTTACTCAAGCCGGGAAGCTGGTTGACGATATCCATACCGCTTAACGTGTGACGTTTCATAACATCAAATTCATCGTTGGTGAGCTTCCCGGGCTTATTGAGTATATCCAGCGGCACCTTGCATTTTCCTATGTCATGGAGAATGGCTGCCATAGCCAGCTCTTGGATTTCTTCATCCCTCATATGAAGGGCTTTGGCTGTCACAACCGAGTAGATGCACACATCAACGCAGTGTAAGAAGGTATAGTTGTCAATATCGCGGATACCTGTTAAGGCCATGAACACCATGTCATCGTTGAGGATATGATGAACCATTTCATTAACGGTCTGCTTCAGAGTATCGATATTAACATTCTGGTCGATGCGGATGCTTTCCATGACCGTTTTGATGTTGTTGAAGGCATCGCTGTAAACACGTTCCTCGCTGATTTCCTCAATGGCGATACGCTCTTCCTCAACAAAAACAAAGGGGATCTTATAGGCCTCAAGCTTTTGGAGATATCGGGGCTTTATGATAAAACCTTTCAGGAGCAGGATGCGGCCATCGTCCAAAATAACATCCTGTGCGAGTTTCATGCCGGACTCAACCTGATGCAGCGGGAGCTTGTGCATAACAATCCTCCAACGTTTAACAAAATCCGAGTTTCATTCATATGATAATCCGAGACCTTAAAGGATTTTATTAAAATCCCAGAAGGGGGTTTATCATGGAGATATTCGGCATTACTATTCTTACTGTTTTTGCGTTTTTGGGTGCGATGCTTACTGTATCGTGGCTTTATAGGCGTACCAAGTCGAAATATTTTGATGCTGGAATCAAACTCATTCTTTATTTACCACAAAATTGCACGTCTAATCTGGAAGGTGTGATCCGACGCATTTTTTCTGAAGAGATTCCTGAGAGGCTCATGACCGACGGAAAGGTCTATATGGATGCTTCAAAGGCTGACGCTGAGACAAGGGGACTTATCGGAAGCCTCCAAACAATGTACCCCATTGAGGTGTTGCCTGACCCCAAAGGGTATTGTATCATTACAGAAGAGACAAAAAGCGTTTGATCCTAAAAACAGGAGTATTTGTGGAAGAAATTACGGGTGTCATCAAATCCATACGCTTTACGAGCGATAAAACGGGCTATACGGTCTGCGATGTCCGGTCGGAAAAAGCCATAACAACCCTTGTTGGCATCATGCCGATGCTGGCGATTGGTGAGAATATCGTGGCCCGGGGTGAGTATGTCTACCATGCTGACTATGGCAGACAGTTCAAGGTGGAAAGCTGCGAACGCAAAACACCCACGCGTGAGGAAGAGATAGAGGAGTACCTGTCAAGCGGCATCATCAAAGGCCTTGGCCCCGCTACAGCACGAAAGATTGTGGAATTGTTCAAGGATCAAACCTTTCAAATCATACAATTTGAGCCCTACAGACTTACTGAAATTTCCGGCATCACGCCCGATAAGGCCCTTTTTTACGGACAAGCCTTTCTGGAGCATGAAAACATGCGCAACATCGTTATGCTCATGCAGCGCTACGGTGTTTCCTCGGGTGCTGCCTCAAAGGTTTGGAAGAAATACGGCACCCGGGCGGAATCGGAGATCAGGAATAATCCCTATTGCCTTTCAGAGCCGCCTGTTTCCTTAAGCTTCACGGTTTGTGACAGGATAGCCTTAGCCACCGGCTTCGAACCCTATTCCAAGGAGAGGCTTAAAAGCGCTGTCTTACATGTGATCTCGGCTTTTGTGTCCAACGGCCATACCTTCTGTCCAAGAGAAGAGTTGCTTAAAGGCACCGTCAAAATTGCAAGGGTGGAGAAGGAATTTGTTGAGGATGCCTTTGATGCCCTTGTATTGGAAGGAAGACTGGTGGTTGAAAAGCAGCATCCTGACCGCATTTATCCTGAAAATCTCATCCAGGCAGAGCGGTATTGCACAAGGCGGCTAACCTCTCTAAATTTTATGGACCTTGAGGGTTTCAATGCCTTGGATACGCTGCTTGACGACTATGAATCTCTGCATGGCATACACCTGGACGACATACAGAGACAAGCCATACAATGCGCGGCGTCTCACGGCTTATGCGTCATCACAGGCGGTCCCGGGACGGGTAAAACAACCATTATCAAAGGGTTAATCCACGTGTTTGAATCCAGGGGGCAATCGGTTATTCTGGCTGCTCCGACAGGCCGAGCTGCCAAAAGAATCAGTGAAACAGCCGGCTGTGAGGCAAAAACGCTCCATAGGCTCCTAGAGGTGGGGTATAGTATTGACGATGAGGAACGCCCTTACTTTATGCGCAATGAGGACAACCCTCTTTCTGCCGATGTCATCATTATTGATGAAGCCTCCATGCTGGATCTTCCTATGCTGAGTGCGCTGCTTCAGGCCTTGCCCGATAAGGCGAGGCTTATCCTTGTCGGTGATGCTGACCAGCTTCCTTCAGTTGGACCCGGAAGGGTGCTCGCCGATATGATTCAGAGCGAAGCCTTCCCTGTGGTCAAGCTTGAGACTATCTTCCGTCAATCCGGCGAAAGCCTTATTATATCTAACGCACACCTAATCAACCAAGGACAAATGCTGTCTCTTATACACAT
>JAOABT010000580.1 GCA_026418215.1 Clostridia bacterium
CGATTGGAATAATACCAAAAATACCGAGCGGGAGAATAAGTCCCAGCAGGGATGCCAATATAATACCCAGCACCTTTTCGTTATTGAGCTCCTTAACCGTATGCTCCTTACCCATAAGACCACGGAAGATGACATAACCTATAAGACAGCCTATTGCAACCTGCAAAACCTCAAGGATCAGACTCTTGCCTATTTCCAATACCAGTTCCATTCTGATGTCTCCTTATCATTGAATAAATTGGCATCAAAAAACCTTCTGCCAAACCCTGATATCATTTTAAATGATTTCTATCAGAAGTCTATATGGCAAAAGGTTTCAGGCAAGAATATGCAACAATATGCAAAAACTTTGACTAATTCTACTTAATAAACGCACTAATCAGCGAAACTGCATTTTCAACGTCATTTAAATCCACCATCTCAGCAGTATCGTGGATGAATCGGGTTGGAATTGACACACCACCTGAGGGAATTCCCCCTGCCGTGATATGTATGCTCCCGGCATCGGTTCCCCCATCCATCATGACTTCCAATTGATAAGGTATCTTGTTTTGCTCCGCCGCCTTGACCAGACGGTCCTTGACCTCGGGGTGTGCAATGACACTGCGATCCTTGATCTTGATGGTAGGGCCCTTCCCAAGCTTGACGGACATATGCTTGCACTTTGGTGTATCACCGGTGTCGCATACATCGATAGCAAGCGCCATATCGGGAACAATTCCGAAAGCGGCCGTTTTTGCGCCACGCAAGCCCACTTCTTCCTGAGTGGTAAAGACATAATAGATTTCGTTATCAGTCTTAGGCTGGCTTAATGCCACCTGAACCAGAATCGCGCATCCCACGCGGTCATCCAGACCTTTTGAGATGACCTTGCCGTGCTGTTCGATGGTATCCCCGACAAAAACAGCCATATCACCGACCTTCACAAGCTTTTCGGCTTCTTCACGGGAACCGGCACCGATATCAATATACATGGTGTCGTGCTTGGCGTTCTTCATATTATCAATACTTTCCTCATACCAGACGACGCCTACGATGCCGTTCTCAAACATGACGCGCTGACCGAGAATGATCATGGGAGGAAGCCCGCCTATGTTGCCGAATCTCAAAAAGCCTTTTTCATCAATGTATGAAATGATGACGCCTATTTCGTCCATATGGGCCGCAAGCATGATTTTCTTGCCGCTGCCCTTTTTTACGCAGATCAGGTTTCCCATGGTATCGGTACGCATCTCATCGACCTTGCCCTCAAGCATTTTTTGTATGACACCCGCAACCTTTTTTTCCGAGCCCGATGGGCCGAAGGTTTGAGTCAGAATCTTTATCATCTCCAGCATGTTACTTTCCTCCTTCTTGATGGTCCAGGAATATGGGCGCAGGCCCTTCGGCATAGCCTAAAGGTATTTTGCCCGATTGAAAATTAGGCAGCTCCTTCAACACAGCCTTCGCAAGCTTCAGCATATTTTCAAAATCCGATATATCCATCACCGAAACGGGTGTATGAATATACCGGCAGGGAACAGCCATGACCGCTACCCTGACACCGGTTCCGTTCACCTGGATACGCCCTGCGTCGGTTCCGCCCGAAATGGTCTTTTTGAATTGGTAAGGAATCTTGGCCGCATTGCCTACCTGGGTGATAAAGCTTAAAAGGTCGCGGTCAATAATGGCCTGTCTGTCCATGACAGTCAGTGCGGGACCCTTTCCGAGCCAGGTACACATGAGGTGCTCTTCTGCGCCCGATACATCGTAGCAGGTGGTTCCTTCAAGCACCAGCGCCACATCGGGCATAACCTTGAATGCCGCTGTTTTAGCGCCTTTAAGGCCTACCTCTTCCTGAACGGTGAAGCAGCCGTAAACATCGCATTCATAGCTGCCTTTTAAGAGCTCCATCAGGACAGCACAGCCTGTGCGGTCATCGAGTGCTTTTGCCATAAGCTTGTTATCGCCAAACTCAACAGGCTCGTAAGCAAAGGCGGCAATATCACCGACTTCCACATATTCCTCTGCCTGATCCCTGTCCTTGGCGCCGATATCAAGGAGAAGCTGTTTCTTCGTGACCGATCCATTTCTTTCTGAGCTGCTTTGAAGATGAATGGGCTTAAAGCCGATAACGCCCGGAATACCCTTTTCGCCAATGCGAACCCTTTTGCCGACAAGAACCCTTGGCTCGATGCCGCCTACATTCTGGAATTTCAAAAGCCCATCGGAATTAATATGAGAAATCAAAAGGCCTACCTCGTCCATATGGGCGGAAAGCATGACCTTCGGTCCTTTTCCTTTTCCCTTTTTATAGGTAATGAGATTACCCACGTTATCGATGTGATACTCATCCACATAATCCTTGACATGAGAGAGAATAAAATCTCTCACGGGTTTTTCGTTACCCGATACACCATCCAGGGTGGTGAGGTGTTTTAATATCTCCAGCAAATCCATCAGTCTCTCACCCTCCCTGCTATATAGCGTGCGGCCAAACGGCCTGTTGCCATGACATCGTCAAGGCTCACCATCTCCACCATGGTATGCATGTACTTTGAGGGTATGGAGAACAGGATAACCGGGATTCCCTCACGTGCAATCTGGTGTACAGCCGCTTCGGTGCCTGTATCTCCGGCCTCGGGATCGAGCTGGTAGGTTATTTTTTCACTTTTGGCCAGCTTAATGCAGGCCTTCGTATGCTTCGAGCTCAGAATAGGGCCCACTGCAATCGCAGTTCCCTTGCCTAAAGGGAAGGCCTCATCGCTCGGCGTGTCGGGCATATCGCCGTGGCAGACATCAATGACGATACCCAAATCAGCTTTAATATTGTAGGTTACGGCAAAAGCGCCTATTAAGCCCAATTCCTCCTGAACAGTGGCTACGATGTACACATCATCATCATGGCGAAGCTTCTGAAGCTCCTTCAATATTTCAATCATAGCCACGACGCCGCTGCGATTGTCCATACTTTTACCGGCTACACGGTTGTTCTTGAGCTCCTGCATGGGAAAACGGAAGGACACCATGTCTCCAACGGAAACCAACTCCTTGGCTTTTGGGCCGTCATAGCCTATATCAATACGCATGTCCTGCATTTTAACAGCCTTGTCGGCATCCTCGGGCGGTATAAGGTGAGGGGGTTTTGTACCAATGACACCGAACAAGTCCTTTTTCCCATGTACAATAACCTCTGTTGCCCCTAAAATTTTAGGGTCTACGCCGCCTGCCGCTGAAAAATGAAGAAACCCGTGGTCGTCAACCTCGGTGACAATAAGACCAATTTCATCGTAATGGGCTGTAACAATGACGCTTCCGGGGTTTTTGCCCTGGCCGCGCTTGAGCCCGATTACGTTATAAAAAGCATCAATGCTGACCTCATCACAGTATTCACGAAGAAGATCCGCAACCATCTGGGTTGCTACATTTTCCCGCCCTGTGACCGCACTCATGCTGCTGAGCTTTTTTAAAAGCTCGCCGCATTCCATCATGATAACACCTCTCTTTTGTCTCTCGGCAAGATATGGATAAAAAATGAAATCAAACCTGCCGTTTTATTATACCATTCCTTATAAAAAAAATGTAATATGAAGTCTGGGAGCGTTTTGAAGGGGACTTCCAAAATTTGAACATAATTAGTTGTGAATGATCTTAAGGCCGTCAGAATTGAGGTCAATATCAAAGGTATAAAGAAGGCCGTAGGTTCCCTGGCAAGAAACGCAGCCTTTGACGTTCTCCTTATATTTTTCCTTGAGGTAAACCAGGAAGTTTTCGTATTCCTCGCCAATATAGACTCGGCAGCGGCTGTTGAAGCGTATGGTGACATTTCCTTCATCATCAGGCTCTGTGACCTGCGGATGGTCTTTCTCAAAGTCGTCGGTACTCCTCCAGTCCAACAGCGTACGAAGCGTGCTGTCCTTCCCCAGCATTTCTTTCATAAAGGCATTCTTCTTTATTTTAATAAATCCGCCCACGATATAGAATTTGAGATCAAACATACGCTATAACTCCTTTTCAAAGAGAATGGACTCCCCGAACGGCAAGGGCTTTTTGACCTCCTTGGTTAAGACCCAAAGCACTTTCTGCCCGGCTTTTTCAGGCATGTTGCCGTCTCCATCAGTAAATAGAACCACCAACGGGATGCGCAGCTTTTCAGCCAGCTCAAATACGGGCCTGAAGTCTGTTCCTCCATTTTTTAAGCGGGCTTTGCTTCGGAGATATCGGTCAATAGGCTCCGGCTCCGAGCATTGGGTATCGAAGCGGGTCACGCTGATAGCGGCTCCTGTGATGCGCTTGATACGCATCATTTCAGCAAAGAAAGCCTCGATGTCCTGTGTTGATATCGAACCGCTTTCATCGATGGCCAGCAGTGCCTTTAAGCCGATGCTGCGCTTGTTTCCAGGCATATTGTCATATCTTTTTGAGGCCTTCTTATAGGATTTGCGGACCAGCATGCGCCCGGTTCCCGACAGAAACCTTTTAAGCACATTGCGCCAGTTGACATGGCCTGCATGGAAATTCTCCTTAACAAAGCCTTCGAGGGCTGAAGGGATATTTCCATCCTCCGATGCGTCGGAAACCAGATCGGATATCATGCGCGTGACAGTCTCCCGATCCATCTCTGAATGATTGTCCTCATCAAAGCGCTCTGCCATCAGCTCATGACCTGATTTCAGAAGGACAGTCACCTTGTTGTTTCGGGAGATAAATTGAAGGCTGTCGCCCGCTTGCACAAGACTATCGTAATAGCTTTCAGCACTTTTGGAAGGCTCCAGAGTAAGCTTGATCTCACTCTGGATTTTCTGAACAGTGATATAGCTCTTAGGCAGCAAATGGGGATGAATGTGCTCGTTTACCGCCATATCGCAGGCTATGGCCCAAAGACTGGCATCCCTTCCCCCGCGGCGGAAGGGATGGAGCAGAATGAGATGCAGCAGCTCATGAATGAGCACGCCTATCGCCTCGTTCTCCCCAAGCGCCCCATACCAGGCCCCATTGTACAAGACCCGGGGATAGGGAGAGGTCAGGGTTTGGATTTGCTCGACCTGGCCGCTTTCGTGAAAAGTCAAGGACGAGGCCATGTGTCCATAGAAGGGCTGTTTCAACAGCAAGTGAATGACAGCGTCAGTAATATGCATGCCTGCCTCCTGCCTAAAGATTAGAGCAGCATCTTAAGGATTTTGTCGGATGCTCGCTCAAAGGACGCCATTCCTTCGGTGACACGATCAAAATCATCAGAGCGTCTGGTGGCCAGATATTTAAAAAAGAAAAGCTGCAATTCGTCCGGCAGGCACTCCACAAAGGCATTCATATTGTTTAGCTGCGCCTCGTCCAGCGTAAAGGCAAGCACAACCTTTTTGATGACCAGACTTAGGATATCGAGGCGTTTGCTTTCGAGTATTTCCATCAAGAGAGGCCGAACCTCTTCAAACTGGTTAAGAAGCTTTTGTGTGGAAGGCATTTTGAGCTCCTGATTCTTGAGAAAGCTGAAGAACGAGGAGGCCGACTGAGGGCCTACGATACCGGCAACCAAATCTCTCAGAAGCTTCTGATCCAACGTACAGTTGTTCATGATTTCCTGGATTTTCGTCCAGCCTCTCGGTGTCGGTGTTTTATTAAGCGAGGTATTATCGGCTGCGCCCTTCACCACCAAAAGCATGTCCGGATAAGCATTTAGAAAGGACAAAACCGCATCGTTGGGGTTGTTTGCCAGCGAATAGGCAATGTAGTCGTCGAGGTCTGCCGTAACCTCAATGGATATGAAACGGTCGAGCATGGCATCATCCAGGGCGTTGACCGTATAGTTCATGGTATCGGGATTCATGGTGACGCCTATCCTCCAGCCCTTGGCGAGGGAGTGGTTATTAATGCGTCTCTCCAGAAGAAGCGGGTATAAAACCGAGGTTGTGTCGCTTGGCACGCGATTGATTTCCTCTATGACGAGAATGCCCCTTTCAGGAAACAGGCCTTCCTTCACGGCCTGCTCGGTGGGAAGAAACTGTGGCGCGAGATAGCGTGTTATGCCCTTCTCCCGGTCCTTATCGGGAAGACCCATAAAATCAGGGCCTTCCAGAGCGGCTGCATAGAGACCGATATAGCCGATGCCAAGCTCTTCGGTACACTGACGGTATGCGGATGTTTTTCCGATTCCCCTTTCACTGATAAGGGCTACAACGCTTTCGGTGTGAAGGTAGAGTTCCTTAATGCACTTTTTGGCTTCGCTGATTCGCATAGAGACCTCACTATAATGATAATTATTTAACAAGCAACTTCATTATAGTGTTTTTGGATGGATTTGTAAACGTCTGTCCGCTTTTTACGTACCATGAAATCTTTCGTTTCCCGTAGAACTAAGAAATACAAAAGATACAGAATCATGGATTATCTTCATGTTCCGTTTATAGCCTAAATGATCTGAACCTCTGTTCCAATGGGAACCAAATTGCTTAACTCTATGACATCCTTATTGTAAAGCCGGATACACCCGTTGGTCACATAATTACCAATGGAGGCCGGATTATTGGTACCGTGAATCCCGTAGTGAGGCTTGCTTAAGCCCAGCCAGCGCGCACCGAACGGCCCGCCGGGGTTGACAGCACGGTTAACAATGGTGTAGGTGCCTTTCGGTGTGGGGGTTGAGGGTTTGCCCAAGGCTACGGGATAAATCCTATAGACAATACCATCCTTGTAGAGCGTCAAGTTTAGTTTATTCGTATCGATAACTATACTGTAGGCCATGTTTAGGCTCCTGAGATTAAAGCGTTACTATAATTTATTAAGCAAAGCCTTAAGGTGTGAGAGGCCATCACGTAGAACTCATCAAAGAAAACAGTTCGGGGCTTCTTATTGAATAGCATTTTAGCCTCAATTTAACCTGCTCTTTAGTTCATATCCGGTCCCTCCTTTAATCTTCTTATTGAAGCTATAGCCTCGGTTTATCTCATAAATCTATTTCGTAATCTATGTCTTACTTCAATCGTCCGCGTTCAGAAGCTCAATAGAGTAAAAATGCCAATAACATTCTGGAAGTAAAAAGTGCACCCCTGGCTTTGATAATCGCCCTATGTTGAAAATGAGTACTTTTCACCATAAGAGGATTTCTACATCCGGAGTGCACTTGCTTTTTATTGTATTTTGTTTTCAGTACTTTGAGGTGTACCCAATACGCTCAGGCCGCCTCTTGACACAGTTTACCAGGGGCTAAACGGCCTCGGCACAGCGTGAGCAGAGTGTCGGATGCTCGTGGCTGTGGCCTACGGTTTCGTCATAAATCCAGCAGCGCTCGCATTTCTCGCCATCCGCGGTCACAACCTCTACCTCAAGGCCATTGTTAGGTTCGGGCGCAATTTCAACCTGAGAGGTAATGAAGATGGTGGGCAGAATTTCGGCATTGCTGTTAAGGAACTCAAGCATATTGCCGTCAGCCTTTAAGACCACCTTAGCCTGCAGAGACTGGCCGATGAGCTTCTTGTTTCTGGCTTCTTCAAGGGCCTTCAGTACACTGTCGCGCACCTCAAGGAGGCGGTTCCACTTAAGCTCAAGGGCTTCGTTATCATACTCCGCCTTCACTGTAGGCCCGTCGTTGAGGATGAAGCTTTCGGCATTGTCGTTCTCGCTGTGGGGCAGGTACTTCCAGATCTCATCAGCTGTAAAGGCCAGAACGGGTGAGAGCAGCCTTGTCAGTGTATCAAGGATGATATACATGGCGGTCTGGCCGGCACGGCGTGCCTTGTCATCTGCCTTTGAAGCATACATTCTGTCCTTGGTCACATCCAGATAGAAATTACTCATGTCGACCACGCAGAAGTTATGGATGGCGTGGAGCATGACATGGAATTCATAGTCCGCATAGGCCTTTTCAATCTTGGCAACAAGCTGGTTGAGCTTTAAAAGCGCATACTGGTCAATTTCCTGGAGCTCGTTGTAGGGCACCATGTGCTTGTTGGGATCGAAATCAAAAATGTTGCCCAGGATAAAGCGGGCGGTATTACGGATTTTTCTGTAGCTTTCAGAAAGCTGCTTCAAGATATCGTTGGAAATACGGATATCCACCTTGTAATCGCTTGAGGCCACCCAAAGCCTTAGGATATCAGCGCCGTATTGGTTGCAGATATCCAGCGGGTCAATACCGTTGCCGAGAGATTTACTCATCTTTCGGCCCTGTCCGTCAACAACATAGCCGTGGGTGAGAAC
>JAOABT010000015.1 GCA_026418215.1 Clostridia bacterium
GTATAGTGCTGGAAGGCTGCCTGCATCCTGACATGCCATTCCGGGGAGATATCATGGGAGGTCACGTAAACCTCGCGGATATCCTGGGGAACCTCGGGCACATCGTGTAAGGAGCCCTTATTCGCTATAATTCTCATGAGCTCGTCGGAATAGAAGTTCTGGCGCTCGGCCACTTCCTTGAAATAGGGATTAACCTCTACGAGCTCCGTTCCATCCATGACATATTTGATATATGAAATAGCAAACAGAGGCTCAATGCCGCTTGAAACACCTGCGATGATGCTCAGGGTGCCTGTGGGCGCAATCGTTGTGGTTGTGGCATTTCTAATTTTGATGCCCTTGGCGGCATAAATGCTCTTGTCGTAGTAGGGGAAAACGCCCTTCACAAGCGCGATTTCCTCGCTCTTTTGCTTGGCCTCTCTGTCGATAAAGCTCATAACCTCTTCTGCAAGCGCCTCAGCTTCCCTGGAGTTGTAGGGGATACCCAGGATCAGCAGCAAGTCGGCCCAGCCCATAACGCCAAGACCTATTTTGCGGGTCCCGCGGGTCATCTGGTCTATCTCAGGCAAAGGATAGTTATTGACATCAATAACGTTGTCAAGGAAATGGACGGCCTTGCGAACCGTCTCCTTAAGCTTGTCAAAATCAACCTCGGGACCGTTTTCGCCGTCCTTAACCATAACGCTTAAGTTGATAGAACCTAGGTTACAGGCCTCATAGGGGAGCAAGGGCTGTTCGCCGCAGGGGTTTGTGCTTTCAATCTCTCCAAGTGCGGGAGTAACATTATCCCTGTTGATACGGTCAATAAAGACAATACCGGGCTCGCCGTTCTTCCAGGCCATGCGAACCATGGTCTCAAAAACCTCTCGTGCATTTAACGAGCCTTTGACCTCATGGGTCTTGGGGTCGTAGAGATCATAATTCTTGCCTTCCTCAACAGCTTCCATGAAGTTTTCTGTTAAGGCTACGCTGATATTGAAGTTGGTGATATCGGCATTATCCTGCTTGCAGGCGATGAATTCGAGAATATCGGGATGATCCACGCGCAGAATACCCATGTTGGCGCCACGGCGGGTTCCGCCCTGCTTCACCGCTTCGGTTGCAGCGTTAAAGACCTTCATGAAGCTCACGGGGCCGCTGGCAACACCTCCGGTTGAGTTGACGCATGATCCCTTGGGACGAAGGCGGTTAAAGGAGAATCCGGTTCCTCCGCCGCTCTTGTGAATCAAAGCAGCATTCTTGACGCTGTCGAAGATGCCTTCCATACTGTCTTCAATGGGAAGAACGAAGCAAGCGGAAAGCTGACCGAGAGGACGGCCTGCATTCATTAAAGTCGGTGAATTGGGCAAAAACTCCAGATTCACCATCATATCGTAAAAGCTCTGTTCAATGTTCTGAAGCTCCCCTGTTGAAGCATACTGCGCATCTGCAGCGGCCACAGTTTTCGCAACTCTTCGGAACATATCCTCGGGAGTTTCCACAACCTTGCCTTCCTTATCTCGGGCAAGATATCTTTTCTCCAGAACCTTAATAGCATTCGAACTTAGCGGCATGGCTCATCCTCCGTTATTTTAACAATTTATCGTTTGGAACAATTAAGCAATAGATATAGTATGCATCGTTATCTTGAATACCAATATATAGGGCGTAATCTATTATATCCACCCCAAGCAGAGATTTCAATACTCTTCCTTTAACAAAGCTTCCATTAAACTTAGGGTTACTTAAAAAATGACAATTATGATATAATGCCTCTGAGGTGAATGACATGAAAAGCAACACAACCTTAAAATACTTCCTCATTGGTTTCGCCGTGACTATCGTTGTCTTAGGCGGTTTACTGGCCTTGCTGCTGACACTATAAGATTGTAATGACACCTGCATACATGCCCTGAAATGAGTTTTCAGGGTTTTTCTATATTCAATACATATAAAGAGGTATCTATGCTAAAACAAAAACTATTGGAAAAGCAATCCGGCATTCTCACCTACAGCCTGACACCGCCTAAAGCCACCAACCCCCATGAAAAGCTGCTGGAGATTTCTCAAAGACAGGTTGAGCGCATTCGAAACCTCGATATTGATGCTCTGGTGCTTTATGATATCCAGGACGAGTCGGAAAGAAACAATGAAAACAGGCCTTTTCCCTTTATCTCAACGGTTGACCCTGTGCTTTACAGCCGCGAGTACCTAAAGGAGATCAGCGTTCCCAAAATCATCTACCGCTATGTAGGAAAATACGACGCTGAAGAGTTATCCTCCTGGATTCACTCTGAGCCTGAAACCGACAAATATTCTGTTTTTGTCGGGGCGGCTTCAAGCACGCAAGAGGTCCGGCTGCGTCTTAACGATGCCTATGCACTTGCCAGAGGAAATGATCATTTTACGCTTGGCGGCGTCACCATGCCCGAGCGCCACATCAAAAATCAGAACGAGCACACAAGAATCCTTCAAAAGCAGGAATACGGCTGCTCGTTCTTTATCTCGCAGGTCACCTATAATATTGAAGCCTCAAAGAACATGCTGTCGGATTATTATTACGCCTGCAAGGAACAAGGAATCAAGATGGCCCCCATCCTTTTCACCCTGACACCCTGCGGCTCGCTGCAGACCTTAGAGTTTATGCAGTGGCTCGGCATCAGCATCCCGAAGTGGCTTGAAAATGATTTGAAGCACTCCGAGGACATTCTCGAGAAGTCGGTGGCGCTTTCTAAAGAAGTCTTTAAGGAGCTCTGGGCCTATGCCTGTGAGAAGAAAATCCCCATCGGCTGCAATATTGAGAGCCTCTCTGTGAGAAAGCTCGAGATTGAAGCCTCTATTGAGCTTTTGAAGAACATTAAAGAGCTGTTTGCTAAATGAAATAAACAAAACCCTGAAAGCATAGAGCCTTCAGGGTTTTATTGGTGCTCGAGACCGGAGTCGAACCGGTACGGAGGATTAGTCCGACGGATTTTAAGTCCGTTGTTTATTAAGTTATTAAACATTTCTTTTGGTTTATTTATTTATCCCGCTCTTACACATGGCTTATAACGCAAGTATCTGTTTATTTACTTAACTTTATTAAGATTTATATTAATGCAATAAAAGTATATTTTTATGATGTGTGACATTTTAGTGACTCAGAATATTGATTTAGCCATACATAATTTGCAGCTTTCTTGGTGTAGTAATTCATGCGCCTTTAAAAGTTGATCTAACTTATAAATCTCACATTCGTCTAAGTTCTTGGTGTAGTCATTGTAGCAGTCAATGTAATTGTCATACCTCTTTCTTGTCTCTTCATTCATCCACCCAATGTTATGTGCTTCGACACTGACCATTAATATGCGCCTCCAATGATAATAATTTTGCCCCCCCTAGTCAACATTATAGAACGTTTGTTCTTTTATTATAGTCCTCCCCTCTGTTGGAATCAATATTTATTATACCAATCAGACACCAATTTAAGGTAATTTTCTAAACAAATTAGAATATTCTTAACTTTCTTGCAACATTATGAGCAATAGTTTAATATTAGTGTAAAATTTAGTCAGTTTAGGCGGTGGTACATATATACCCGCTCAAAAATAATTTGAGACAAATACGGGTAAAGGAATACGATATGACGGCTACAGATTTTGCAGAATTTTTAGGAGTGAAACTCGGGGCATATAGCTCATGGGAACTCGGTAACTCTTTCCCAAGTTTACGAAAGGCTTATGCTATTGCAGAAAAGTTAAGCCGTCCTATCACTGACATTTGGTACAAAGGTTAAATTAGAACCGCTTTCCTTATTGATGCACAGTATTCTAATTAATCTAGAATATTTCTATTCATTTTAGAATTTCTTTAATATAATTGCATATACTGATATCAGAAGCCATCCAAAGAGGTATGTTTATCCCATGATCTTAGGCATTGACTTGGGTAATTTCTACACCAAAACCTCCCGCGAAACACTTTTTACATCTAAATGCTCCAGAAAACCTAATTTGATATACAACAATTCTATAACCCTTGATGGGCATACCGTTTACATTGGCGAAGGAACTCACGACACCGAATACCGCAAGATAAAAAAGCAATATCTGAGGCACCATTTCTTGTTTGCACTCGGGATTACATCACCTGACCCGGTTAACAAGGTTGTTGTCGGCTTGCCTATATCTCAATACAAGGAGGATAAGTCCGAGCTGAAGAATATGCTTTCTTCCCTTTCTGGGATAGAATTCAAAATTAACAGCACGCTTAAAAAAGTAAATATAACCGTTGAGGTGTACCCAGAAGGTGTTGCGGCTGTCGTGGGCACATCATTTCGCGGCGTGTTCATTGACATTGGTGGTAGAACAACGGACGCTGGGTTTATTTATGATGAAAATGGCATGAAAAAAGTTGATAATCCTATCTCTATTCCCAGGGGAACCCTTAATTTATACTCCGATTTCGTGTCAGTTCTCAATGCACGATATGGCCTTGATATGGAGCCGTTGGATGCAGAGTTGATCCTTAAAGAGGGCTTGAGAATTGATGGGAAAAGTGCAGACATCTCGTTTGCCATGGACACGTTCAAGCAATATGTGGAAGAACTAATTTCCATGTTGGCCGTGAATTACAAGCTGAAAACAAACCCTGTGCTATTAATTGGCGGTGGCGGCTGCACGCTTCAATCTCCGTTGATGTCCAGAATACCCAATGCATTTATTCATGAGGATGCCATATTTGCAAACGCTAAAGGCTTTAAAAGGGTTGGTGAATTGACATGGCAATGAAGATTCAAGTCAGCTTTAAGAAAAAGGAAAAGACAATATATGATTTTGCAAATAAGAAAAAAAGCCCTTCTGCCTACATCAAGGAACTGATAGAAGAGGATATGTCCAAAAACAGGCCCGAAAAGAAGGTGAATGTATGGAATTTCTAATGTCAAATATGGAATATCTGTCGTTCTTCGCCGCGCCGATCATTGCCTTTTTTCTCTATAAGTCTCGCGTTGCCACCAAGAAGGATAAGTACAACGTCACAAAATATATCATCCAACAGCAGAGGCACAAAGAGTCTATCAGGCTACGGAGTAAATCCATGGTTTAGGAGATGTCTGCCATGAGCATGAAATCCACAAAAATCAAGGCCCAATTTGAAGATAGCTTCATTAGGACAATGTTTGAATTCGGCTTGTATAACAATTTTGATGAGTGCTATTCTCTTGAAATTGAAGAAGCTCCTTATGGTTACACCGGACTCATTCACCTTAAACCTGGTCTTTCTTTTTCAAGCCTTGAAGCTGTTCGTGTGAAGGTTCAAGAAAGCCTGCGCTGCATTTGGATTATGGAGCCCGTAATGTTCAAGAGTTATGCCAAGGTGAAAATCGTAACAAAGCCTATGGATGATTCTTCCCCGTTTTTTAATCCGCATGTCAAGCCAAACGAACTTTATATGGGGGTTGATTTTGCCCTGAAGCCCATCCTCTGCGATGTGAATAAATACTGCATGTTTCTGTTGGCCGGGGCTACGGGTAGCGGTAAGACCCGGTATATCTATCAGGTTCTGCTTGCTTGGATTTTAGGATGTCGGGTCAACGAGGTGGAGATTTACTTATCCGACATAGCGAAAAATGAATACAACCTTTTTCAGTATGCCAAGCATGTGCGCGCTTATGCCCAGGAGCTCTCCGAACTCTACGAGATAAGTTTACATATCAACGATAAGATAGAGCGCCGTAAAGCCGCCATAGGGCCTTTGAGAGAAGCTGGGATAGCAACAAACATTGAAGAATACAACAAGACCCAACCTAGAAAATTATCCTATGTTTATCTGATAATAGATGAGTTTTCAATTGTCATCCCAGATAAGACCGATTCAAAAGACGAGAAGGAAATGAAAGAAGTTATCCTAGATATCCTCAAGAGAACAAGCAAGATAGGACGATCGTTGGGGGTGTATATTTTGGTCGGAACTCAAAAGACTGTCCGAGACGAACTTCCCAGCGTCATTAAAAACATGGCCGCAGTACGCATTTCATTCAAAGCGAACGACAGCATATCCTCACAGGTTATAATGGGGGACGATTCAGCGGTAGGCTTGTGTGAAAGATATGCCGTGTACAGCTTAAACGGCGGCAGCAAGAAGGATTACTTCTATTCCCCTTATCTATCCACCGAGATGCTTAAAGCTTTGCTCGAACCGCACATAGACAGAAAGCGCAGCAAGCTTGATTTAAAGAGCTATAGCCTAAAGAAAAAAGCGTCTAATGAACCAGCTAAGAAAAAAGTGCTTAAGGATTCCTCTGTTTTCCCAAAAATTGATTTAGCTGGAGGCGAAGAGATTGATTACCGATAGAGATAAAGAAATTGTCAAATTCTTTGAGATCTTCCATTTCGGGACTATCAAAATTATAGAAAAGGTCTTCCTCAGAGAACAATCGTATGCGTATAACATAGCCCGAACTCGGCTTGACAACATCCGCAAGGCTGGTTACATCAAAACTTTCAGCGATGCGGCCACAGGTAAAAACATATATGCACTTAATAACCCTGAGGTGCTTAAGAAGAGGTGCTCATTACATAAGCTGATTCCTATTGAAATATATGCGGAGCTTCGGTCCTGGGGCGTGGACATCAAGAAATTTGATATAGAGAAGGAATGGGACGGCGGGAAATGGAGAAGCGATGCTATTACTGTCTTTGATCTGGTTGATCCATACACCAAAAAAATTCGCAGATACCACTTCTTTATCGAGGTCATGCTGTCTAACGACTATCCCAACCTTGAAAAATACGACAAGCTATATTCATCCGGCGCAGTCCAAGAATACCTCGGACATGACTTTTACCCCAAAACAATACTGCTTATTACAGACCGTAACTATAATTATTGCGGACTCGAACGGTGCAATATTATTCGCATTGAAACAAACCTCAATAGGCTTGTGAGTATACTTGTCTGAATCTGTTTTATGTTCTGTTTTTACTTCTATAGTTACCTTACATAGATTATAGACCTGAAAACATTGATTTTACTGACATTTTGTTTTGACTAGGAAT
>JAOABT010000025.1 GCA_026418215.1 Clostridia bacterium
TTTACCAACAAGGCTGCCCGTGAAATGAAGGAAAGAATGGAGAAGCTCATAGGACCCGAAGCCAATGACATCTGGGTCGGCACCTTTCATGCCTGCTGTGTGAGAATACTGCGCCGCGAGATTGAAAGACTGGGCTAT
Organism: Clostridia bacterium; assembly: GCA_026418215.1. Classification (GTDB taxonomy): domain Bacteria; phylum Bacillota; class Clostridia; order DSM-8532; family DSM-8532; genus DTU059. The sequence continues at coordinate 139 of JAOABT010000025.1, forward strand.
GACAAAAGCTTTGTCATATACGACAGTGATGACCAGCAAAGTCTCATCAAAACCTGTCTTGAGCAGCTTCAAATCAATGATAAGAACTTTCCTCCCCGGTCCATTCAGCATGAGATTGGCCGCGCCAAGGATGAGCTCATAGGGCCTGCTGAATTCAAGCGCCTTTACGCCTCGGACTACAGGCTCAGCAAGGTTGCCGCCATTTACGAGCTTTATCAGAACAAGCTTAAATCCAATAATGCCTTGGATTTTGATGATATCATTCTTTTAACCATCCGCATTCTGTCAAACTTCCCCGAGGTTTTGGAATATTATTCAGATAAATTCCGCTATGTGATGGTCGACGAGTATCAGGACACCAATACGGCTCAGTATATGCTGGTGAGCATGCTTGCCGGAAGCCATAACAACATTTGTGTGGTCGGCGACGACGATCAGATGATCTACGGCTGGCGCGGTGCGAACTTAAGAAACATCCTCGATTTTGAAAAGGACTTCCCGAATTGCAGAATCATCAAGCTTGAGCAGAACTACCGCTCCACCAAGACCATTCTGGATGCGGCCAACAGTGTCATTAAGAACAACAATGACCGGAAAGAGAAGGAGCTTTGGACCAAGAATCAGGATGGAAGCCCCTTAAAGCGCTATGAAGCATCAGACGAGCACGATGAAGCCTATTTTGTGGCAGGCGTCATGAAATATCTCAAGGCTTCTGGCCGAAGCTATAATGACATGGCCATCCTTTACAGGCTTAATGCCCAGTCTCGTGTCTTTGAAGAAGTGCTGATGAAGCAGGGCATTCCGTATAAGATTTACGGGGGTTTAAAGTTCTATGCCCGCAAGGAAATCAAGGATGTTATCGCATGGCTGCGCGTTGTTCAAAACTCCAATGACGATATCAGCTTGTCACGCATCGTCAATGTACCCAAGCGCGGCATAGGCAAAACAACGCTGGATAGAATCGAACAGTTCGCCGCAAATGAAAATGTAAGTATGTACAAGATCATTTCTTTAGCCAACGACTTCCCCGACCTTGTACGTTCCGCGAGGAATCTTCTGGAATTCTTCAACTTTGTTGAAACCATGAAGGTCAAGGCTTCACAGACCGATCTTGTGGAGTTTATCGAGATGCTCATTGAGCGCAGCGGTCTTGTCAAAGAGCTAGAGATGGAAATGACCGAAGAGGCTAAAACCCGAATTGAAAACATCAAGGAATTTATCTCGGTTGCCCGGGAGTTCTCTGAAAACGCAGCTGAAAAGCCTAGTTTAGAAGACTTCCTTGCCCACATTTCGCTGGTTGCCGATATTGACGACACCGAGGAGGTAGGGGATAGGGTTGTGCTTATGACCCTTCATAGCGCAAAAGGCCTTGAGTTCCCGGTTGTCTTTCTGGCAGGGCTTGAGGAAGGCATTTTCCCAAGCTACAGATCCATCACTGAGGAAGCGGAGCTGGAAGAGGAGCGCCGTCTCTGCTATGTAGGCATCACACGCGCCAAGGAAGAGCTCTACGTCAGTAACGCCAAGTGCAGGATGCTTTTCGGAAGCACCACCTATAACCGTGAGTCCCGCTTCTTAAGGGAAATCCCTGAAAACCTCCTGACATTTGCAGTGAATGAGATTGCTCAGAAGCGCCGCGGCTTTGAGACCGAGAAGGAATCCCCGTCCAGCTTCATGCCTTCGGGCAAGGTTGTCGACCTCTCCGACCTCAAAGCGCGTATCAAAGAATTTAACCGTACCTCGGATGACGGGGGAGATACCGTGGCGGTAGGCGATCGCGTTGTTCACAAGAAGTTCGGACAGGGTGTCATTAAGGCACGCGTGCAGGAAAGCAGTGATTATCGGCTGGATATCTATTTCGACCAATACGGCATGAAGCGCCTCATGGAGAGCTTTGCAAAGCTTAAGAAGATATAATCCGGGGGACACCCGCCAGAGTAAAGCGGCATATTTGAATCCTGCACAACAATGTGTGCATGCCATTTACGCTCTTTATCAGGGGTCATGCATTCCTTTTGAGACCCGGTGCCAAGGAATGAATATAAGATGCAGAGAACATGTTATAGTGATCACCCGACTTAGCTTCCTTGTGTTCATTAAGTATGATGGTGATAAAACCTAAAAGAGTATTAATCCCGAATGAAGGAGAAATCCATGATTAAAGCAGTTGTGTTTGATATGGACGGCGTTATTATTGACAGCGAGCCCATCCATATTGAGATAGATGTTCAGGTGATGAGAGACCTGGGGAAGGAGCCTGCTCCGAGTGAAATCTACGAGTTTATCGGTGTTCGGAACGAAGAAATGTGGGCTACCCTCATTGAGCGGCATAGCATCCCTGAAACAGTGGAACAGCTTTTGGCAAGACAGAAGGTCTACAAACAAAAGCGCTATTTCGACGAGCCGTTAGAGCCTATTCCCGGTATTCCGGAGCTTGTGCGAAGCATTAAGGAAAGCGGGCTCAAAATCGCTCTTGCCACATCGTCGCCAAAGTATTTCGCAGAGCATGTCTTAAAGAGCGTCGGCATCTATTCCTATTTTGATGCCCTCATGACCGGGGACGATATCAGTAAGAGCAAGCCCGATCCTGAAATCTATATAAAAGCCGCCAAAGCCTTGGATGTGGAGCCAGGAGAATGTGTTGCCATCGAGGATGCTTGCCTTGGCATAAAATCGGCTAAAGGTGCGGGACTAAACTGTATTGCCTTCCAAAACCCCAATTCCGGTAATCAAGATACAACTCAGGCCGATTATGTGGTATCATCAATTATAGAGATTGATGTTAATCTCATCAGAAAAGTAGGTAAGTAACGTAAAGACAGCCCATTGGATAAGGGAGTATCGACATGACAGACAACAATAATCCCTACTTTAATAACCGCCGGAATGATGATTTGAATTCTCTTTTGGATGAAATGGATACCATTCTTCGGCGCAATCCCATGAAGAATGTCTATGACGACCTCTTTGACAGGAGGCTGCCTATCATAGACAATCCGCCCACGCAGGATAGACCCGGGGAGGAAACCCAATTTGATCCGGGCAACCATAAGCCGGACGACGAGGAACCCGAGGAAGAAGCACCCAGAAAGAGCCTTGAAGAGCTCATGGAGGAGCTTAATAATCTTGTCGGCCTCAAAAAGGTCAAAGAGGATGTCAAATCCTTGACCAACGTTGTGAAAATCATGAAAATGCGCAAGGAAAGGGGCCTTCCACAGGTTGACATGTCCCTTCACCTTGTATTCACCGGTAACCCGGGAACAGGCAAAACCACAGTGGCACGCCTGCTTGCAGGGGTTTACCGCGAAATCGGTGTTTTATCAAAGGGTCATCTGGTGGAGGTTGACCGTTCAAAGCTCGTGGCCAAGTACGTGGGTCAGACGGCTCCGCAGGTTATGGAGATCGTCAATAAATCCCTGGGAGGCGTTCTTTTTATTGACGAGGCTTACTCGCTGGTTTCAAGGCGCGGTGAGAATGACTTCGGCTATGAGGCTGTCGATACGCTTTTAAAGGCCATGGAGGATCACCGCGATGATCTCATTGTGATCGTTGCAGGCTACCCCGACAAGATGGAGGAGTTCCTGGAATCCAATCCGGGTCTTCAATCCCGCTTTAACAAATACATTAATTTTGATGACTACTCCCCCGAGGAGCTGTTAGATATCTTCAACAAGATGTGTGAAAAGAACGGCTACAAGCCCAATGAGGCTTCTCTGGAGAAGGTTAAGCAAATGCTGTCCATGCTTCACGAAACGCGCACTGACAGCTTTGCAAACGCAAGAACCGTTAGAAATCTCTTTGAAAAGCTCTTAGCTGTTCAGGCTGACCGTCTGGCAGCCCTTGAAACCGTCACCAATGACGATCTTTGCGCCATTGTCGAGGAGGATGTCGATAAAATCGAGCTGGGTGAGCTGATGCGATAGAGGTACACAAATACGCTTATCTGAATTGTTTTTGCCTTTAGGGAATCAGGCTCTCAAGACAATATTTATCAATATTGACCGTGAAGATTATCACCCAATAAGAAATCCGATGAACGACTGTTCATCGGATTTTTCGTAAATACCTATTATGAAGGAGCAAAGAACATGACGTACATAGGGCCACAGCCCATACTCCAGTACGATAATTCCCCATCATCATAAGAATACTTTGTCATAAAGAAGTGCACCACCAGCTGCCAGGTTTCTAATAGTTGGGGTGCACTCCGATAATAACTCGTTTATTAACTTAAATTGACCTATTCGGGCTACTTTTTATTGATAAAAGCAGCCATATCATTGATGGCATCTTGTGAGAAAGTGCCCTTTACGGCGTACTCATCGGGCGTGCTTTTGCCCTCACCTGCCATAAACAAATGGTTGAGGTTGTCATAGAATTTAAAGGTCACGCTTGACTTACTCGAAAGGCCAGCCTTCCAAAGCTCGAAGTCTGCCTGAGTCACCTGATAATCACGCCCGCCTTGAAGGACCAGAAGGGGCTTGTCAAGCTTTTGAGCCGTCTTTACCGGGTCATAGCTCTTCAGGTCAAGCCAATAGGAGCTGGGTGCACCCATGAGCTCCTGGGCTGAAACCTTGTCACCGGGCTTCAGCGCCTTGATCCTGTCCACATA
>JAOABT010000092.1 GCA_026418215.1 Clostridia bacterium
CCTGCCTTCGGCGTGGATGATGACACCGATCCCTGTCATGTGGGCTTTAAATCCTTTTTATCACTTCTGGATCAGTACAAGCCCCGTTATATGTTCCACGGACACATGCATATGAAATTCGGCCGGGCCCAAAGGACCACGGCCTACAAGGATACAACCGTTATCGATGCTTACGGTTATTATGTTCTGGATATCTGATCACACAATCTTGCCTGTGGACAGGTCCTGAATCGAACGATAATCATCCATGTTCGGAAGGTCTCCGATAATCCCGTCAACAAGCCAATCCATCGATAGTATCTGTTCTCTCTGAAGCTCTTCACCTTCATCAACAATAAGATTTCCGTCACGATCAATGATCGGGCCCTGGAAGACCTTATAGCTCTGGGACATAAGACCTGCTTTGAAGAACTCCAACAGCTTGCGGGTTTCTACCGGTACGTGGTTCTTGGCATAGAAGAAGTCCAACAGGCCCGAATCCATTCCCCACCAATAGTTCTTAACCCTGCTTGCTGTCACCGTATCGGCACCGATTCTCGTGCCGCCGGCGATAATGCTCCTAAGGTATTTCTCGTAGAAGATACCCCAGTTCCAAACAGGCACAGCCAGGTATTTTCCAGGCACAACCTGGCCCGCTTCGTTATGATCGAGCGTATAAATGCCGTATTCCCTTGAGAATTGCCGGTTGGCAAGCGTATTGTGGTGGGCAATAATGTCCACACCCTCTGCTTCAAGCTCCTTTGACAGGCTTTGCGTCATGCTTCGGGCATTAAAGGTGAGCATCCACTTCACATGAACCTCGACACGCGGATTGACCATGCGGGCGCCGAGGGTAAAGGCGTTGAGTCCGCTTAGAATGTCTGCCAGCGGAAAAGGCGCTATGTAACCCAATTTGCCGGTTTTACTGATGGCTCCGGCAACAATGCCGCCTAAGAATCGTGGCTCGTGGATGCGGCCGAAGTAGGTGTTCACATGCTTGAAGGAATGCATGCAGGAGCAGTTGAGGAAATTAACCTCCGGGTTATCCATGGCTACCTTCAAGGTCGCGTTGATCAAGGGTGATGTGGTGGTGAAAATGATATGACAGCCATCGTCAACCAACTCCTGAAGCATGGGCGCTGCCTCGATGCTCTCGGGCAGGTTGAAGACAGAAACGGTTTCAACACTTTCTCGAAGAGCATATTGAAGGTGCATCCTGCCAAGCTCATGGGAGTAGGTCCAGCTTGAATTCTTATTGTCGGCGGCATGGGCAAACCCAACCTTAATTTTCTCGGTCTTCCCCCAATGGGTCAGCCTTCCGATAAGGCTCATTTCAACCTTGAGATTTGGTGTCTGCTGAACGTCCACAACCTCGTTGCCCGCATGGTATTGGAACTCTGAGAGGAGTCTGCGGATTTTTACCTCCATCTCCTCTTCCAGAACTTCATCGCTGACACCGTATATTTTCAGAAAGTCCAAAAAGGCATCTCCGGTGGTGATGGGAAGCTTGTCGCCTCCAAGCTCATAGAAGGCTTTCCGGAACATGTTGTAAATGCCGCTGGCAAAGTATCGGAAGCGCTCGGATTCCCCTACCAGCTTACTTTGCGGCTTGTAGTCCTTGATGAGCTCCCAGAGCTCTTGAAAGCTCTTTTCCTTAGACATCCAAATGTCATTAATACCGGTCTTCTTGTTGAATTCCATAAACTCGTAGTAGAGCCGGATGTCCTTGTTATTCTCATCATACTTGGGAATAAGCCTTGTGACCGTACCGTGGAAGGAGTAAATGTCGAGGTATTTCAGTACACTGACACGCTTGTTCCCTTCAACAATATAGAACCAGTTCAAGTATTCATAGACCTTGATAGGATCGCGCAGGCCTTCCTCATTCTGGATATTGCAGACATTCTGCCACTTGGAGGCGAACTCCGAATCAATATCCATGAGCGGCATATAGTTTCTTGCAAAGGAGATACTCCTAA
>JAOABT010000121.1 GCA_026418215.1 Clostridia bacterium
GCATTGGGAATGGCGGCTTTTATCGTCCCCTTTGCCTTTTTGAGCGGCCTGGTCCTCAATTTGATATTAAAGGCCTTCGGCATGGCTTAAATCCATATTGTTGAAGTTTTAGGAGGTGTGTTATGATGGAATGTAGTTTCTGTGGTTTAAGCTTTGAGGAATCGGAAAGCCGGCCGAGCTGTGCGGGCTGCCCCATGCACAAGGTATGCAACAAGGTTAAATGCCCTCGCTGCGGCTATGAAATGCAAAAGGAACCGGCGCTCATAAAATTCCTGAGGAAAAGGAAGGTGATCCCCCATGCTTAAGCTTGCAGACCTCCAAAAAGGGCAAACCGGCACAGTCAGTCAAATTAACACAACGAGCGGGAGCATCCTGCGAAAGCTCATGAGTATGGGTATTCTCCCCGGAGTCAGAATCACCATGATCCAAACCTACCCCTCCTATGTTTTTCAGGCAGGATTTACCCAGGTAGCCGTGGATCGTGAGATAGCGTCTGTTATCACTTTGGAAACAACTTCTTAAAGATTAGAAGGATGGATTTATGCCAAAGACACAAGCCAACCTGAAAGCGCAGCTGAATACCGAGGGCTATAAGCTGACCCCTCAGCGAAAGGCCATTCTGGATATTCTGATCAAACAGCGCTGCAAGCACCTGAAATGTGATGAAATTTACCAGCTTGTCCGAAGCAAAATGCCTTCAATAGGCATTGCTACGGTTTACCGGACGTTGCCGCTTCTTGAGAAGATGGGCTTTTTAAACCGTATTCTTCTTGATGACGGGCTTGTGCGTTATGAAGTGAGCACCCAAGGCGAAAACCACTCCCACCACCATATGATCTGTACGGGCTGCGGGGAGCTTTCCGAAATAGAGGTGGACATGCTGGACGATCTTGAAAAGCAGATTCAGAAAACCACAGGCTTTTTAGTCCAGAATCACAGCTTACGCTTTTATGGCCTGTGCCAGAAATGCCAAGGGAAGCTAAACACCTAAGGCTTTTCTGCCCTGCTTAGACTCTGAAATTAATGTCTTCGGGTGATACAATTACAAGGGCTTCTGAACCAGCTTGGTCTTTATAAACCCACTATACTTTATTCTATAAATGTGAAACAGTCATTAAAACACGTGCTTCATCTCTTAAGGTCTTTTGGTTTCAACAGGCCTTTTTTATTTACGCGTTTTTGGCTGCGATGCTTGTGGCCATTTCCTTAATCTTCTGACGTAGGTGGAGCGGCTTTACGACCTCAACCCCCGGCCCAAAGCTTAGAATATAGCCATAGCACCACTCATTCTCAGGCAAGGTCACGTTGACCCTTACTCTTCCGTCTTCCTCTCTGACAACGTTCTCAAACCATTCTGAAACAAGTCCATACAGCTCGCGGTCAAACAAGAGCTCAACCTCGGAAGGCATAACATAGGTTTCCCAGCTTTCATCAATCTTCAAATCCTCCATAGGCTGTCTCTTATACACATCTGACGCTGCCGACGAG
>JAOABT010000010.1 GCA_026418215.1 Clostridia bacterium
GAGCATCTGTTAAGCTGGGCGAATGGTAATCCCGGCAGGCTTTTACAGCTCTTAGGAGATAAGAGATTTGAGGAAAACAGGGAAAAGGTGCTTCAGTTTGTTTTTGATAGAACAGGCTTGTCCGCTATAGACCTTAATCAATACCTATCCGTGCATAAGGATGCCTTTCAGGGCTGCATGGATATTCTCGAATCTGTTTACCGCGATGCCCTGCTGATTTCGTGCGGTGCAGGTGACGGGTTGATTAATTCAGATAAACAGGATAATATAGAAGAGTATGTGCGGCAAACCAGTTTTACGGAATTAACAGACAAGATTACTAAAATACAGGAAGTAAGATCCAATCTCAAGCATTATATGAATTACCAGTTGGCTGTTGATATGATGACATTGGTTGAAGCAAGATAATATCCGGAGGATATAGATGGTTAATGTTGTAGGCGTCCGTTTCAGGACTGCAGGAAAGATATATTATTTTGACCCGCTCCAGTTTGAATTTAAAAAGGGTGAGATGGTCATTGTTGAGACCGCCCGCGGTGTGGAATGCGGTGAAATTGTCGTTCCAAACCACGAGGTGCCTGACGAGGAAGTTGTTGCGCCCCTTAAGAATGTCATTCGCAAGGCAGACGAAGAGGATTTGAAGCATGCCAAGGAAAACCGCGACAAGGAGCGCGAAGCCTTCAGCATCTGTCTTGAGAAAATCAAGAAGCATGGGCTTGATATGAAGCTCATCGATGTTGAATATACCTTTGATAACAATAAAGTACTGTTCTATTTTACAGCCGACGGACGCGTGGATTTCAGAGAGCTTGTTAAGGATCTGGCTTCGGTGTTCAGAACAAGAATTGAGCTCCGTCAAATCGGTGTCCGCGACGAAGCAAAGATGATGGGCGCCATTGGCGCTTGCGGTCGCAGCCTTTGCTGCAGCACGCATCTTGCAGAATTCCATCCGGTATCCATCAAAATGGCGAAGGAGCAATCCTTATCGTTGAATCCCACCAAGATTTCCGGTACCTGCGGCAGACTTATGTGCTGCTTGAAATATGAGCAGGATACCTATGAATATCTGCTTAAGAAAACGCCCAAGGTTGAGGCGGTTGTGCAAACGCCGAACGGCCAGGGCACCGTTGTTCAGGTCAACCTTTTAAAAGAAAAGGTCAAGGTCAAGCTGGACAGCGAGCAGGGTACGGATATCAAGGAATACTCGGTTAACGAGGTTCGTGTGGTCAAGGATGTAGACAGGCGAGCAGACCAGGAAGAACGGCTTCTTGAGGAGCTAAAAGGGCTTGAAGATTAGAAAATCGGCTTCTAAATACCTTCCGAAATGTATAGAATTATGAACATTGAAATAGCCATAATTCATTGACAACGAAGAGTATATAGTATAGGATATTTCTGAACTATTTATTCAACCTATTTAAAATTATCGGGAGGTGTACGCCGTGGCATATTTTATTTCTGATGATTGCATCAACTGTGGTGCATGTGAAGCTGAATGCCCTGTAAGTTGCATAGCTGCTGGAGACAGCAAGTATGTTATTGATGAAGGCGCTTGTATCGATTGCGGTTCTTGCGCTAATGTATGTCCTACTGGAGCAACACAGCCTAAGTAAGGAATTAATGAAACATGAAGGGTCAGGCCGTGGGCTTGACCTTTTTTGTTTGTGTACTTTATAGGTAAATCTTACCGCTACATTAGCTACGTAAGTTTTAAGGAGCAGCTATGGGATTTAACGCTCTTCCCGATGAAACCCTGGAGGACCTCCAGCTCAATGGCCTTTACCTTCTTCAGAAGAAGGATGCCTTCCGTTTTGGTATGGATGCTGTTCTGCTGTCTAACTTTGTTAGTGCTAAAAGAGGTCAGAGGGTTCTTGACCTGGGAACGGGAACAGGCATAATCCCTGTACTGCTTTCCGCAAAGACTTGGGCGTCACAGATTATTGGACTTGAAATACAAGCAGATATAGCCGATATGGCCCGACGGAGTGTGGAAGGCAATAACCTTTACGATAGGGTTATTATATTAAAGGGCGATATCAAAGAAGTAAACGCCCAGCTTCAACCCTGCTCCTTTGACGTGGTGGTTTCTAATCCACCTTACACCAGGGTGGGGCAGGGACTTGTGAACCCGGAAGAAACAAAGGCTGTTGCGCGACATGAGGTGTTGTGCACGCTTGAAGATGTTCTCGACGCGGCAAACTTCGTTTTAAAGCCCAATGGCTCTCTCCTGTCTCTTATACACATCTCCG
>JAOABT010000146.1 GCA_026418215.1 Clostridia bacterium
TGATTGCGAGGGTTCGATTCCCTTCACCCGCTCCAGCCAATTAAATATGCCCTCATAGCTCAGTAGGTAGAGCGCATCCATGGTAAGGATGAGGTCTCCGGTTCAATTCCGGATGAGGGCTCCAGAATGAGAGTCCTTCAAATGCTTAGGTAATAAGTGTTTGAAGGATTTTTTATGCCCTTCGATGAGGGTCAATTCATTCCAGTATTTACCCTGTTTTTCGGTGATATTCCCGTTCTTTAATGGGTACTAACTTTCTTAATGGGTAACATTATCGAGCTTCTTATTACTTTTAACAGGGCGTGCTGCCGGAAGCCTTTCGTTTAAACTTGGACGCTCTCTTCTCTACATTATCAATAAAATGTACATAGATATCATAAGCAGTTGAAACGTCTTTGTGACCGAGCAACTTACTAATAATCTTTATTTCTATTTTCTTTTTAAAGAGCTTTGAAGTGCTTACAGAGATAACCGGATAAGGTACAATAAATTTCGCAAATTCATAAAAGTCCATTAAAAAGGCATGGATGTAACCGTTTGGTAGAATTAAGTTACCACACAAAATCGCCAAAGGAGCCAGCATTGACAAGTCTTGTTGCCTTCAGCTAGCTGACCAAGGGATATCCATTCCAAATCGTCTTTATATGCCCCTGCTGCCATGCGTTCTTACAGCTTAGCTCCAAAGTTTGCTGGGGCTCTGGAGATAAAGTGAACAGGCTTATCGGGCTTGCACATCTTTTCGATATTGCCTTGAGTGCGGAAGATGGGTTATAGGTATCGGTATGCGCGATTTATATCTCAGCAATGTTAATCTAAACGTTGCTTATCTCAACCTATTCCGGTCTTTCCTACCCCCTTCTCTTCCTAATCTCCACCAGTCTGATTTCGTGAGGCGCTAGCTTTGCATAGTAATTGATCCGCTTGTTATTAACGTCCATATTGGTTTTCGAGATTCTGGGCATGGAGCGGCCTTTTAGGGTACTAAGCTCTTCTTCGGTCATGAGGGGCAGCGCGCCCATGCGGACCCATTCGTCGAAGGCGCTGCCGCTCTCCCGATTCACCACATACTCCGTCAAGGTATAGTTCCCGTTCTCGGCGTTGGTCAGGAGGATGTCCACATCCATGGGAGACTGGTCAACAAAGGCGTTGTAGCGTTCCATGAAGGTAACGTTGAACATTACGCCCTGAGCATAGAGCGGGGAGATATGAATGTAATTATATAAAATAATGACATAATCCTCCTTCTGGTTGGTCGTCACAAAATAGCCAGGCCCCTTGTCTAAGAGGGTATTCATGAGCTTTGCCAGAAAGGTGTAGGCATAATAGGCCGGCTTCTTAACCCCATGACAAGTGAAGAGCCCCAGCTCGCCGTGAAAGAGCTGGTTGTCGTAAGGAAGCTCCTCCAGCTCGTCGGACAAGCACCAATTGCCGAAGCTTTCGACTTGGTCATAATTCTCCAGAATGTTCTTTACAATATACGCCGAACGGTAACAGGTATCGTTCAGCCAGTCCCTGTGCGATGTGGTAGAGGCCCATTCGGTGATATAGATGGGAAGCCTTGGATAAGGCGAAAGATTCTTTTTTAGCGTAAGAAGCATGTGGGCCATGAAATCGGGGTCTTCAGATAGAATAATAGAATCCGAGGAGCTTCGTCCAAAGGTCGCTAAATCCTTGCTCGTTGAGTTCTTCACCTGATAGCAGTGTATGTTGTAGAAATCCGGAAAGCAGTCGTTGGCCTTGCAGAAATCAAGGAAATCGTAGTATTCCGAGGAATCAAAGCCCAGCGGTCCGTAAGAGGGTGCGCCGAAAATCAGCTGGCTGTCACACTGCTTGACGCAAGCCCTTGTGAGACGATAGAGCTCGTAATTGGCCTCGTTGGTTTCAAAGGAGAATATATAAGAATAATAGGGAGCGTTCCAGAAGGTGAAGAGCCAGGTGCGCACCTCCTCAGGACCATACCGTTCAATAAAGTGGTTTGTGAGGCTAGTGATGAGATACGCCCATTTGGAATAATCCTTTGGCTCGCTTAAGATCACCGGGTTATAGAATATTGTTTTGGAGGGGTCCTTGGCAAGCAGGCTCGGCATGAAGGAAAACTGAATCATGGGTCTTAACCGTATGGATAGAAAAAAATCAATGACCTGGTCCACGTAGTGGTAGGTCAGGTAAGGATTCCCCTGGTGATCCTCGTTATACAGCATCATGGAATCATCCAGGATACCGTGAAACTTCACATATCGAAAGCCCACTTCTTTTTGAATGGTCCGTAATTGCTGCTGGACAGATTCCAACAAGATTTCCTTGGCTCTGCCGACACCCGTAAAGGTGCGGAAGGTGTGCTTTAAGGTTCTGGCGCTGGTTTCGGCGTTTATTTCTATGGTTCTGGAATACTTTGTATTGTCGCTGTTGGACACCTCTCTGGCTGCGGCCGTATCAAGGTATTCTCCTAGCTTGTTCAGAAAATCATGGCGTTTAAGGAGCAAATAGTCGGCACGGCAATTTTCTTTAACCCTGGCGGGTTCGGTGGTGGCCCTTTGGTTGCTTCTGAATTGTCTGGGCAGCATACCGAACTGCTTTTTAAAGGCGTTTACGAAATACCTGCAGTTTGCAAAGCCATTATTGGCGGCAATTTGCTCAATGGTTAAAGAGGTCGAGAGGAGGTCGCTTACCGCATGGTTCATACGAATATTGGTCAGGTAGTTAAAAAAGGTGATGCCCATATTAAGCTTAAAAAAGTGTGAGAAGTAGGAGGGCGACAGGTACTCCCGCTCTGCAACCTGCTCAAGGGTAATGTTCTCCGCATAGTTTTCATTGAGATATCGGATGATGTCCCCCAGCCTTTGAAGGGACTTGGAGGGGCAGCATCCGTTTTTGTCCTCTGTTTCCTTAAAGTCCTTTACGAGCTCCCGCACCAACTGATAGGAGAAGGACAAAAG
>JAOABT010000205.1 GCA_026418215.1 Clostridia bacterium
TCATTGGACAGTCCTCGCTGATCTCGGTTTTCGAAAAGCCTAAGTTCAGAGAGCTTGTACAAGCCTTGAACGAGATTGAGAAAGAGCATTTAGCCTTGGGCCTTAAGGAATTCCTTCATGGTAATCAGGAATTTGGGTTCAACATGATGCTGGGTGTTCTTAAACAGTATAAGCTTGCCAAATGGCCCCTATTAACGGTGTGCCCCATGTATTTCCGCCCGGGCTATGAGGTTTTCATCAAGCCTACGACCACCAAAGGCGTTATCTCCTTCTTCGAGCTGGAAGGACCCAAGTACAGCCCGACACCCACCTACAGTTTTTATACGTTCTACCGTGAAAAGATCAATCAGATGAAAAAAGAGGTTGACGCCTCTTTTCAGAATGATAATGCCGCATTCTGCGGGTTTTTGATGATGAGCATGGGCGGCAGCGAGCCATAGGGTTCATTTAGCCTGCTTGTTGTATTTTCGCACGATGGACGCTATATCATCGCATATATCTTTATTTGACCAATAGAAAATCCCATTAATGTTTGAACACTTGCCGGCGAAAAAAGCGTTTAACAGGGTAATCGAGTTTTTATCATATAATGTCATGCTGTAAGTTGTTCCTACTTTATGGGGGTTTGGCAGCTTTTTATAGGTTGCTTTGCTAAGGGAAGCCAGCAGCTCCTCTATCTCTTGTGAATTTGTTAGTTCATAGCTGTTTCCATTGCTTCCGTCAACAATGACAGCCTTGCTCACAGCCGCATCAGGAATGGCTATCAAGGCTTCAAGATGTTTGGGCATGGTATGGATGGTGAAGCCCACTATAAAAAATAGGGCTAATAAAAGAATACCCGTCACCGCTAAGCTTTTGCTTTTCATTATTTTTTTATCCGCCATTATAATCCTTTTGCCTCGTCCGTTTAAAATTACCCGCCACCACAAACCTTTACCCTAGATCATCAACAATTATTTTCGATTACAAAGCTTTTGACCTACCTCCCACTGGCGGTGCTGTTTTTACACAGAACCTTTTATACTGATAAAAAAATATCCTTTGGCTTCAGTGTTAATATTAATCACTTAACATATTATAGCAAAATTTTTCATATCTTTGACAGCACTTCATATAAAAAAGGCTGCCCATTCATAAAACAGAGCCAAACGGAAAAGCTAAAAGTCTATAAAAGCAGATGAATTTTTGTCGCGCAAGGATGAAAGCATGCAGCCTAAAAACCACACTAGACGCCCAAAACGTATAAAGCTCATATTCAATCCTGTCTCGGGAACTCCCAGAGAGTCCCCCATACAGCTTATGGATGTCATTCAAGCGCTGCAGGATTGGAATTTCGTGCCTGAACCTTACCTTACTGAGCCCGATACCGACTATGACCGGGTTGTAAAAGAGGCTGTGGAGCAGGGAATAGGGATGATTGTAG
>JAOABT010000283.1 GCA_026418215.1 Clostridia bacterium
AAAACCGCGCCAAGCCTGAGTATGTAGACTATGCCCATAAGAACGGCTGGCAGGTCTGGGCGCTTTTTTCCAACGACTTCAGTGACCTGGACGGCACAAGTCAGCTTCTCAATAACACCGATAAGCGACAGGAGGTCATTAGGGCGATCCTGGCCTACACGGCGCTTTACAAGATTGATGGCATCAATCTGGATTTTGAAAATATCTATAAGAAAGACAAGGAAGCCTATACCCAGTTTGTACGCGAGCTCTATCCGCTTTTAAAGGAGCAGGGCCTGTTTCTTTCGGTGGATGTGACGGTTCCCAATGGCAGCGACAACTGGTCCAAATGCTTCGACCGGAAGGCTTTGGCCGAAAGTGCGGATTACCTTTGCCTCATGGCCTATGACCAGCACTGGTCGTCAAGCCCGACGGCAGGCTCGACAGCCGAGCTTCAATGGGTTGAGAAAAACCTCAGCGATACCCTTGCCGAGGTGCCTTCCAAGAAGCTGCTTCTGGGTGTTCCGCTTTATACCAGACTCTGGGTGGAGGAGTCCCTTAACGGGGCTACCAAGGTATCCTCCAAAACGCTCAATATGACAAGCGCACAAAAGGAAGTTGAGGATAATAACGCAACCGTGGCGTGGTCCGATACCAACGGCCAATACCAGGCAAGCTATCAAAAGGACGGCAAAACCTACAGGCTTTGGCTGGAGGATGCTGAGGCCGTGAATATGAAAACATCACTGGTTCACAAATACAACTTGGGCGGCGCTTGCGTGTGGGCAGCCAACTTTGCCGATGAAAAGGTCTTTTCCATCTTCAAACGCAACCTCAAGGAGGTCTCTCATTACGAGGAGTGGAAGAGCCTCTATGGCACCCCTGCAAAGCCCGCCAAATGAGCGATCCAGCCATGTCCTTCCTGCTGATTGATAAGAAGGCGGGCTTATGCTACAATGTATTGAAACGGGTGCTATCCGTTCCAAGCCATAGTAAAAGTACTAGACTTGTAAGAAAATACTATATTCAGGATGATGCTCCTAATAACGCTCGGGTGATTCATGGTTCGCCCTTTGAAACTAAACAACCTCATCTTTTAGAAGGATAAGATATGGAAAAAGTAGTCAATGAAATACCCTCCAGCGCACTAGATTTTCTGCTGCTCCCTGTTTGGGTTCACAAAAAGCTTTCTGTCAAGTTTCAGGGCTTGGTCATAGCCTTCCTTTTCGTAGGCACCTTCGATATGGTTTTCTACGAAAATATGTTTAAGCTGAAGCTTTTTACAGGTAATCCTGCAGAGCTTATCGCCAAGCTCATTGTGTTCCTGCTGATGGCCTTCGTGATCGGAGCCATTGATGTGGCCTGCACCATGATCCCTATAGCGGACTTTGCCTCCATGATAGGAAGAAGAAGTGAAAAGTATGTCAGTGAGAGAATGCCGGTCATCCTTATGAAGTCCTATGCGGTTTCGCACCTTCTGATGGTTATCCCGGCAGCCGTGTTTATCTACTCGGGCGTTGTCTGGGAAAATGTAAACGTGGCCTCCACAAGCCAGGATCGGCTGCTCCTCTCCATTATTGTAACGCTCCTTCAATTCCTCCCCTATATCCAGCTGGGCATTATCTACAGAACCTTGAGTGTAAGAACGCGTATACAGGCCTTTGGCAAGCTCATTCTCATATTGGCTGCCTATTTTTGGATGCAGCTTTCGAGCAATGCCATATTCTTCTTCCAGGAAATCGGACTGAGGCTTTTCAGAAGCTTGTTTTAACATCATGGGTGCCCTTGTAATCCTTGCGCAAAGAGGGTATAATAGAGACGCATTTGTCCCGTTGGTCTAATGGATAAGACAATGGATTCCGGTTCCATTAATATGGGTTCGATTCCTATACGGGGCGCCAATCGTGAGTACAGGCTTAAGGCCTGTGCTCTTTTGCTATTATTCTTAAAATACGGAGCGTGGCCATGGACTTAAGATGCGGTCTGGACATTGTGGAGCTGGAAAGGATCGAGCGGGCGCTCACCCAGCATGGGTCGGCCTTTAAAAACAGGGTATATACAAAACGGGAATCCGAGTATTGCGATGCCCGGGGAAAGGCTTCCATCCAGAGCTATGCGGCCCGGTTTTCTGCCAAGGAAGCAGTGTCGAAGGCCCTGGGAACAGGGATTGCCAAGGGTGTCAGTTTTTTGGACATCGAAATCATCAACGATGAGCATGGGAAGCCTAGAGTACTGCTCCATGGTGAAGCAAAGAAAATTTACGAGGGCATCGGCGGTAAGGCTCTTGATATCAGTCTCACCCACAGCCGTGATTATGCCGCAGCCCAGGCTGTCATTCTGACCTAGGAGGTGAAAGGTATGCAGAGTTTAAAATTTGTTCACTGCGCCGACCTTCATCTGGATGCTCCTTTCAGGGAGCACGGAAGGGAAGGCTACGCGGAGACCCGCCGCAGAGATATACGTGAAGCATTGAGCCGTATCATTGAGCGTACCAACGCCGAAAAAGCCGATCTGCTCCTGATTTCAGGAGATCTTTATGAACACCGCACCCTCACAAAGAAGACGCTGGACTGGCTCTGCATGAAACTTGCTGAGGTTCAAGCGCCGGTTGTGCTCGTCCCGGGAAATCATGACCCTTACCTCCAGAATTCCTGGTATCGCAATGCCGCATGGCCATCCAATGTACATATTCTTTCCCCCGAGAGCCCCTATCTTGTTTTGGACAAGCTCAAGGCCGCCCTATACGGGGTGGGCTTCTCAAGCTATAAGGAGGGTAAGCCCGACCTTTCTAAGGTTAATCCGCCCAAAGAGGGCTATTTTAATATTCTCATGCTCCACGGTACGCTGGATATGGACTTTTCTCAGGAGGCCTATAAGCCCGTGAGCTCACAGGAGCTGGAGGCGCTTGGCTATGATTACTATGCTCTGGGCCATTTTCATAAGCAGCGTAGGGATTATCCCTTAAAAAAGGCCTTTAATCCGGGAAGCCCCGAGCCCCTTGGCTTTGACGAGCCTGGGATACACGGCGCTTTTCTCGTCTCCCTGAGTCAAAAGGATACAGGTATCGAGCTTTCAGTAGAATCCTTCAGAACGGCCAGCCGCGTTTATCATGACCTGGAGCTCCATGTATCGGGGCTTAAGAGCCTTGAGGAAATCCGCTTTAAGCTTCTGACCCTTCTGGAGAAATGCGATCCGGAGCAGGACCTGGTTCGGGTTACGCTCAAGGGCCGTACAGAGCTTGGCTTGGAGCCGGAAACGCTTATCTCCCGGCTCTTTCCTGGTTGGTTTTATTTAAGGCTCATGGATGAAACGCTTAAAGCCCATGATTATGAGGCTTTGAGCAAGGACCCCTCCTTAAAGGGAGCCTTCGTCCGGCAGATGCTGGATAAGCTGAAGTCCATTGAGGAGGCTATGGCTCAGAAGCCGGGCAGCGAGGCCTTGCAGCGGCAGTGGGAGATAACAGGCAGGGCCCTGGTCTATGGCCTTGAGGCTATGGAAAGCGGCAGGATTGAGTCCCTTGAGGTTTCGGAATAAGGAGCAGGTATGAGAATCAATGTGTTGGATATTAAGGGCTTTGGCAAGCTCAAGAATAAAAAAATAACCCCGGACAAGGGCTTCAATATCATCTTCGAGCCTAACGAATCCGGAAAATCCACCCTGCAGGCCTTTATCAAAGCCATGCTGTTCGGGCTTAAGGGGGGCCGCAGGGCCAAGGACGGCAGCTTGCCTCCAGTCAAGCATTATAAGCCATGGTCAGCCGAGCAGTATGCCGGCGTTATGGAGTATAGTCTTGATAATGGGCAGAGCTTTAGAGTGGGCCGAAATTTTGAGAAGGGCACAGCCAATATCTACGATGCGGGAGCCAATAATCTCACAACGGTGTTTGCGCAGGATAAGGAGACCGGGCCACGCTTTGCAGAAGAGCACCTGGGGCTTGATGAGACGACCTTTGAACGCAGCGCCTTTATCCGCCAGCTCCAGTGCCCTATTGACGATGACGGCAGGAAGAGCCTTGTAGAGAAGCTGTCCAACCTCAATACCGCCGGAAGCGAGGAGCTCTCCCTTACCAAGGCGCTTAATGCTTTAGATACGGCTTTGCTTGAAAAGGTGGGGACGGGCAGAACCACGGTTCGTCCCCTTGACAGAACAAATGCGAGGCTTGTCGAGCTAGAAAGGCAAAAGGAACAGCTTATTGCTCTGAAAGACCAATTTCTGGACACCTTCAGGGCACTTCATGACAAAAAGGAGCTTCATAAGAAGCTTAGCTTAAAGCTCGAGACGGTACTTAAAATCAAGGACGCCGGTCTTAGAGTTCGGTTGGATGAGCTCCTAAAGGAATCCGCCACCCTTTCAGAAAAGAGCCTTGAAAACAAGGATGAAATAAGGCATGTGGTAAAGGCACTTGAAGCCATAAGCCATTTTGAGCGCGTTGACGATAAAGAGGCTCAGGAAGCCGCACTTCTGCTCCACGATATTCAGGAGCTGGAAACCGCGATAGCGGGTCTACAGAGTGAAATTACAATTCTAAGAAACAAGCTTGAGGCTGCCAAAGCCAAGCTTGAGACCGAGGAAGCCTATAAGGCCAAAACCGCGTCCATAGACGAAAGCCTCAAGGGCTACGCAAAGCAGGATGAAGCAAAGGCGGGGACCACGCTTCAACGTGGGCAGGCACGACCTCATAAATCTCTTATTCCCTCTATTGTGGGGATTGTCCTGGCCTTGGCGTGTTTTGTATTGTTTCTTATAACGAGCTCAACCACGTTTATGATCGTTGGCTTTGGCTTGACGCTTGCCACAGCAGTAAGCCTGGTCCTGGCTTTTAAACCCAGGCAGCAGGAGTCTGCAAAGCCCACCAGCACCAAGAATTCTGTCCAGCTTGCCCTTGAGGAGGCGGGCTTTACGTCCATGGAGGACTTCCTTGATTATAAGGAAAGCCAGCAGAAAACGAGGAATGCCAAAGAAAGCCTTGAACAGCAGCTTAGGGAGAAGGAAAGCCAGCTTGATACCCAGGAAGGCAAGCTAAATACCATGGGCGGAAGGCTTGAGGAGATCCTTTCTAAAGCAGGCACGCAGCCTGTTGACAGAAGTAGGGCTGAACGTGTTGAAGCTCTATTAAACGGAAGGAAGGAATTGGGTTGCCTCAGAGAAAGGAAAGCAGGCCTTGAAGCCGATAATAGGCTTCTGAGCGAAAAGGAAGGTTTGGTGCTCCGTGAAGCCTCAGCGCTTCTAGGTGCAAAGCTGGACTTGCCAGATCACCTCCGAGAGGCCATAAGCTCAAGGGGGCTAGCAGCCATTCCTTCAGACTATGAAGCCCTAAAGAACGGGTCCACAATGACGGATGAGGCCATAGATACTCTTAAGGCCCAGATCAAGCAATGTGAGCTTGAGATCACAGCCCTGGAGACAAGAATTGAAAACGCTCCCAGCGAAGAAGAGCTTATTAAAGTGACCGAGGAGATCACATCCCTTTCCGAGAAGCGCGAAGGCCTTCAGCGGGCTGGCGAGAGCCTTGCCCTTGCAAGCACCTGTCTCTTATACACATCT
>JAOABT010000312.1 GCA_026418215.1 Clostridia bacterium
GCTGCCTCTTTCAGCATATCTTCCTGCCAACGGCCGAAGTCAAGCGGGCATACCAGATAGGCTTCTTTTTTCCGGTTTCTTTCAAGAAACCGCCGGTCCTTGGCAACATGCATCAGACCCGCTCCGGCACTTGAAACATCCTTCCGCACTCTTGCATGGGCATTATTCATAAGATAAAGCTTGGCATAGTAGCGTTTGGTGACCTCATCAAAAAGAAGACAGCAATTTCGCTTGGTATCGTACCGGCAAAAGTAGATGGAATGGGAATACGACCCTGTCCTGACCCTGGGGTACTCAAGGTCGGGCATCGTCTCCTGACGTTTTATGTAGCCGGCTAAAAGGGTTGCAAATTCGAGCCGAAGCGAATCCTTAAAGGGTTGGACACCGAATTTGTTAAGCTCCCGGGACATAGCGGCATCTACCCATTTCGACAGGGATAGAATGGAAAAGCTCCCACCCCGGCCTCTACAATGCTCCTTAATTTCAGTTAGGTGAGGATGAGCCTTCTCCAGAAGAAACGCCAGCGCATTGTTGTAATTTACAAAAGCTTTATCCAAAATGAGCTTTTTGGCTTGACTGGGTTTATGAAGCTTTAGAATAATGGTTCTTAACCCCATAAAAGAGCTCCTCCGGTTTTAATGGTATTCGAGGCTCACTTGTTTTCCAAGCTTTCTTAAATAGAGTGAAATCTCCTCAACAAGCTTGAGCTTCAGGCTCAGGCTCAAGGGCAGCTCCGGATTCTGGTGAGCGGGATTCATGGCCCTTCCCACAATAAAATGGACGTTTGTGCTCTCCTCCATGAGAATCTTGGCAAGCCTTGAGGCACCATCCTTCTTATTCAGGCTCACAAAATCCTTCATGGTACTGTCCCGGGACTCACAGGCCTTGATATGCTCAAGCGTCCTTCTGAGCGTCAGCACACCCTCGGTTGCAAGGTCGATGCCCTCTATCTCGGCAGTCGGAGGGACGTTAGGGTTAAAATAATCAAAGTTGGTTTTGACCTCAACGCCCAAGTGGCGTGCTACTATCTGGGAGGTGGTGCCGCCGCAGACAACCTTTTTCCCCTTACGGGCATAAAAACTGGTTATAACCGACTTATCTTCCGCTCGGTCAGACGGTGGTCCAACCATGATGCTCAAATTGACGGGCTCTCGTATCTTAACTGTCACGACTGTAGTGTCATCTCCCGGTTTATGGGCGTAGAGCTCATCACAGGCCGCCAAAAGCAGCTTGGTGACGGTTTTGGCCGAAGTATCGGAACGATAGGCTCTTTGTATGTATTCATAGACATTATCCCACTGCCAGCCTAAATTAAGGGTTTCGCCAATGCCGGCATGGATAACGCCATCGCTTACCATGATGAAAAGATCCTCCGAGGTTACGGAAAAGCGGCTTTCCTTAATGGTTTTTCCGCTGATGACACGCTGCTGGGAGATTATTTCAAAGGGCTTGCCTTTTCTGAGCCTGAACACCGAGGGATTGTCAAACTCCACGAGGTAGCCCTCACCGGAGTTAAAAATCTGAAGAATTGAAAAAGTGGAGTAGGCTACATCCCTGTCCCGGCAGACCGGCAGCGTGTTGGCAATGGTCTCAACCGCTTCGTCTATGCTTGAATCATGAGCCATCATGGTGCCAATGATTTTAGCCGTGAGGGTGGCAAGGATGTTGGCCTTAACACCGCTTCCCAAGCCGTCGGCCAATACGACGACCACCGAATTGTCATTTCTTATGATCTCCACCTTATCGCCGCAGAGCTCTTCGCGATGCTTGTTCAGGCTCTCAGTACCCGTATCGATGTAGAGATTCACTTCAACTCACCCATTTCCGTCAGGATGGACTTTTTGAGCTTGGAGAGGGCCACCTTGGTTTCCGCTGTCGTTTCTCCCAAAAGGCTTGCGATCTCCTGAGCAACACGCATCTGTTTTTCAATAACCTTCTGGGCAAGCTCGACGTTTTCTTCCCGAATGCGGTACATTTCCTTGTTATGCTTCTCTTCCTCAGTGATATCCTTTATAATCACCACGACAATATTTTGGTCAGGCACATAAATAATGGTTTGCTTGACCGTCATATCGTACTTTTCATAAAAGACCTTGCTGTCATAGATATTATCCCGGCTGTCGACCACCATCTGAAAATCAGCCGATTCCAGAATTTCTTCAATATTTGTCCCAACAAGACCTTTTTGACCATCACCGAAAATCTTTTGAGCGGTGAGATTGGCTTCCTGAACACAAAGCTTCTCATCAAGGGCAAAGATGGCATTGGGTGTGGTATTAATGATAAGGTTTGACATAGACTCCGCTCTTTCACGCATATAGGGAAGACACATATGGAGCTGGGCCCTGTTGTTGTAAACGGCAATGGCCTTGTCTCTGCAGCTCGAATAGCCACAGGCTCCGCAGTTGAGCTCCTTGTCCCTGGTAAACTTTCCGATGCTGTTGAGAATACCCTGAAGCACTTGCTCAGAAGGGATTTGGACCTCCCTTTGAAGGCTGAAAAAATTCCGCTTGAGATCAACCTTGACCTCGTCAGCCGAAAACAGCTTGGTTTCCTTCAAGCCCCGTTTATAGTAAGCTAAAAGGCTGCTTCTGGCCTTTAAAAAGCCGCCTTTAACGGGCTTCATGCAGGGTCCCCCGATACAGCCACCCGAGCAGCTGTTCATTTCAATAAAATAGT
>JAOABT010000327.1 GCA_026418215.1 Clostridia bacterium
AGATGTGCATAAGAGACAGGATTGTGCCTGGCATGCCCATGGCGGCAGCCCGCGTGAACATCCCATCCATTGTCATAAGCGGCGGCCCCATGCTTTCAGGCCGTACAGATACCAAGCGCATGAGTCTAACCACAATGTTTGAAGCTGTGGGGGCCGTAAAGGCCGGTACGCTCTCCGAAGACGAGCTTGCTGATTACGAAAACAGCGCTTGCCCAAGCTGCGGCTCATGCTCCGGCATGTTTACCGCCAACAGCATGAATTGCTTAACGGAGGCCGCGGGTATTGCACTTCCCGGAAACGGAACGATTCCTGCTGTATATTCCGAGCGTCTACGCCTTGCCAAAAAGGCTGGTATGAAAATATTAGAGCTGGTTGAAAAGGACATCAAGCCAAGAGACATTCTGACGCCCGATGCCTTCCAGAATGCTCTCGCGGTCGATATGGCGCTCGGCTGCAGCACCAACAGCATGCTGCATCTTCCCGCCATCGCCTATGAGGCCGGTGTGCCGTTTGATTTAGACATGGCCAACGCCATCAGCGAAAAAACACCAAACCTTTGTAAGCTGAGTCCTGCCGGCAACCATTATGTTGAAGACCTTTACGCTGCGGGCGGTGTTTATGCGGTCATGAAGGAGCTTTCGAAGAAGGGGCTTCTTAAGACTGATTCTATGACGGTTACTGGCAAGACTGTTGGTGAGAATATTGCTACGTCTGTGAATACAAATCCCGAGGTTATCCGGCCCATAGAGAGTCCGTATTCTCAGACGGGCGGAATCGCAGTGCTCAAGGGCAACCTGGCGCCCGATGGCTGCGTGGTCAAAAGAAGCGCCGTTGCCGAGAAAATGCTGGTTCACGAAGGACCCGCTCGCGTGTTCGATTCCGAGGATGATGTCATAGAGGCTATTCTGGGCGGTAAAATCAACAAGGGCGAGGTTGTGGTCATTCGCTACGAAGGACCCAAGGGCGGACCCGGTATGCGTGAAATGCTGATGCCTACCTCAGCCTTGGCAGGTATGGGCTTGGATGCTGATGTGGCGCTCATTACCGACGGGCGTTTCAGCGGTGCAACCCGCGGTGCCTGTATCGGACACGTTTCCCCTGAAGCGGCAGAAGGCGGCGTGGTTGCTCTCGTTCAGGAGGGCGACAGAATTGCTATCGACATGAAGGCTTGCACCATCACGCTGAAGGTTTCCGAGGAGGAGCTGGAGAAGCGCAGAAAGGCATGGATATGTCCGCCTCCGAAGGTTAAGGGAGGCTACCTGGCCCGCTATGCCAAGCTTGTATCTTCAGCAAGTGAAGGAGCTGTTCTTAAGGCTTAAGGATTGGAGCCGTAATACCATATTGAGCCATAATGGCGTATAAGCATAACAAGCCTTCTAAATAGGCTTTTCTAAAAAAATCCCTATTTTTCCCCAAAAGCTAAGGTTGAGTGCTGTCCTTGATGAAGGGACGGC
>JAOABT010000367.1 GCA_026418215.1 Clostridia bacterium
TTTTAGCCAACTTTACCGGCTCATTTGGGGTATTATCATGAGCACCTGAACCCCGCATCCTTCTTTGTGGAGTCATGAGATGGTTTTCAAGGTCCAGATAAAGTTTTTGGCTGCCGAAGACAAATAGCGGTTACGCGGGTAGATTACAGCCGTTCCGGACATGAGGAGCGGTTCTTCAATTTCTCTGAAAGATAAGCGTGTATGAGGTACGAGACGAAGGCAGTTTTTCGGAACGAGGCCTACTCCAAGCCCCGTCTCTGCCCACTGTAAGACTGTTCGAGCATCATTGCTCTTGCAGATGATTCGGGGCTCAAAGCCTTCTTTCATGCATAATTCTGAGACCAGCTTTTCATTTCGCTTTTGTATAATCAACGAACAGCCCATTAAATCTCGTATTTCTAAGACATCTTTTCTAAAGCTATCAGTATCTTTGCAGACAGCGATCATGGGTTCGCTTGGGAGTGTGATAGATTCGAACTCGTCTAATGCGAATGGCGTTCGTATAATGCCCACATCAATGACACCACGCTCCAGCATGTCTACGATTCGGGCTGTGTCCTCATCTATGATTTCAAAGTTGACATCGGGGTATTGCTGGTGAAAGCTTAGAATTTTGTCCGGGAGCAGGGTAGCGCCTGCAGAGGATACCGTTCCGATTGAAACGGTGCCCTTCAGTCCCTCGCTTACATCCCGTATCTCCTTGATGGAGGCATCCAAAAGCTCAAGCAGCTGTTTTGAGCGATGCTCCAGTATCCTGCCTGCATCCGTAAGCTCGAATTTGCGTGTCGTTCTTTCTGCAAGCGAAACACCCAGCTCCTCTTCAAGAAGCTTAAGCTGATAGCTTAAGGGGGGCTGAGCCACATGTAGAATTTCCGAGGCCTTTGAGATACTGGCATTTTCAGCAATGGCTAAAAAGTACTTCATTTGTCTTAGATCCATCACATGTCTCCAATATATATTAGTTGTGTATATATTATATACTAAATAGATATTTCAAGTATATAAACAGATATCCTATAATTGTAGCTGCAGACAAAGCTTAAGAAACGGAGGCGCAGCTATGGTAAGTGTTATCAGTAAGGGGGCATACCTCTATAAGGGGAAGACGCTTATAGGTTTTTCGGACGATATCCATCTGGAAGAGGTATCAAACAGATTAACGGCATGGGGCGAAAGTGTTGATATAGAGAGCCTCTTCGTAAAGGGCGAAGCAAAAAAGAACACAATAGCCTCACAGATTTTATTAAATCATAGCCTTTCCGAGACTTCGGAAGACCTCAACATTCAGTTTGATGCCATGGCATCCCATGACATCACCTATGTGGGCATTATACAAACGGCAAAAGCAAGCGGATTAGAAGCCTTCCCGCTGCCTTATGTTCTCACCAACTGCCATAACAGCCTGTGCGCAGTCGGCGGAACCATCAACGAGGATGACCATCGCTTCGGACTATCGGCGGCCAAGAAATATGGGGGTATTTTTGTTCCGCCTCACCTGGCCGTCATTCACCAGTATATGCGAGAAACAATGACACGCTGCGGGAGCATGATATTAGGCTCTGACAGCCATACCCGTTATGGCGCTTTGGGAAGCATGGGCTTCGGAGAGGGCGGTCCTGAGCTAGTCAAGCAATTGTTGGGCAAGACCTATGATGTCAGACGGCCTGAGGTTATTGCGGTTTATCTCGAAGGACAGCCCCGCCCGGGCGTCGGGCCCCAGGACGTGGCCTTAAGCATTATAAAGGCGGTATTTGACAATGGCTTTGTGAAAAACAAGGTGATGGAATTTGTGGGTCCGGGCCTTTCTGACCTGTCTTTAGACTTCAGAAATGGTATAGACGTCATGATGACCGAGGCGGGGAGTCTCTCGACCATCTGGTGCACCGATGAAAGGGTTCAGGACTATTACAAGCTTCACGGACTGTC
>JAOABT010000408.1 GCA_026418215.1 Clostridia bacterium
CGCCTTTGTAGAGAACAGCCTTATTGTTGGTCAAAAGCTTTGCCACTGTAGGGATCAAAGCACCAAAGAGCCAGTAGGTGCCAACGACCACCGCAATGACAACAAAAAGCTCCAAGGCAATATACTTACTGAAGTAGTAGCCTGCACCGATCAAAAGAACTGAAAGAATAGCGCGTATGAGCTTGAACTTTGGCTCCTTCTCCTCTTTAGAGGCATCGCGGATTAGATCGATGAGCTTGGAGCGCCATACGCTGATAAAATGTTGAATCGAGACAAACAGGAAGATAAAGCCAAAGACATAAACCAACTCCTGAACGCCCTTAATAGGGATTGAGAAGCTGATGGAAGCATTGAGCAGTGCCACCTTGGCAACAGCCATCAAAAAGAGTCTTGAAAAGAGGATGCCAATGGCAAGCCCCGCTGCGATGGCGACTATACCCGTGAAAAGACTCTCAATGGCGAAAATATAACCGATTTTTCGGCTACTGATGCCCATCAGGGAGTAAATCCCGATTTCTTTCTTCCTCTGCTTCATAAAAAAGCTGCTGGAGTAGGTGATAAAGAAGATCAAAAAGACAACGAGAATGAAGGAGGTTACCGAGGACGCCATCTTTGCGACCTGTATGGTGTCTCTTGCCTTTAAGAAGCCGGGATCATATTTCAACATCATGAAATCATAGTAAGCCGCAACGGCAAAGATCATGACGGCCAGATAGAACCCATAGGCCTTCAGGTTGGTTCTGAACATTTTATAGGCGATATTAAAGGAGTTCATGCGCACCCACCCCTCCCATGGCACCGAGCATATCCAGAATCTTGTGGAAGAGGTCCTTGCGGCTTCCACTGCTGTCCAGCCGGGCATGAATCGCACCGTCCTTCAGGAACATGATTCTTCCGCAGTAGCTTGCAGCAAAGGCATCGTGGGTGACCATGATAATGGTCGTTCCAAAGTTTGTGTTAAGCCTTTTAAAGCATTCCAGCAGCTCCGCGGAGGCCTTGGAATCAAGCGCACCTGTGGGCTCGTCAGCAAAGATGACCGAGGGATTCATGATAAGGGCCCTAGCGGCAGCAACACGCTGCTTCTGACCGCCAGAAAGCTGATAAGGATATTTTGTAAGCTGCTGCTCAATGCCGAAAAAGCCTGCAAGCTCATGAACCTTTGCCGTGATATCCTTGTGATTGGCTTTATTGAGGGCCAGCGGCAGTGCAATATTGTCCATGACGGTCATATTATCAAGAAGATTGAAGTCCTGGAAAACGAAGCCGATTCGGTCTCTTCTGAATTTTGCAAGCTCCTCGTTCTTGATGGAAAAGAGGTCCATACCGTTGAAGCTGACCTTCCCCGAGGTGGGCTTGTCGATGGTGGAAAGAATATTAAGAAGTGTGGTTTTACCCGAGCCTGAGGGCCCCATGATAGCCAGAAATTCTCCCTTGTTGACCTCCAGGTCGATGCCGGTGAGAGCCTGATATTTTACGCCCTTAGAGCCGTACTCTTTTTTTAAATCCTGTGTCTTGATAATGGTCATTTTCGTTTCCTCCGAAGCATGTTGGTTTTTACTGTTTCATTCTACAGGAGAGTACAAAGGGCATCCATCATGTCAGGGTGACATTTCGGGGCCTAATGTTATAATTTTGTCACATTGAGATAATCATTGATTTTCTGAAAGGTCAGCCTGAATTCCGTATAAGCGCCTTCTTTAGATTGCGCCTCCAGCCCGATGCCAAGCTTATCCGCGATCTTTTTAGAGTAATAAAGCCCCATACCGGTGGACTTGGTGGTCTTGCGGCCATTTTCACCGGTAAAACCCCTATCAAAAATGCGCGGAAGGTCGGCGGCTGGGATGCCCAAACCATTATCCCGTATAGACAAGCAGATAGCCTTTGTTCTTTCTTCAGCATGAATCATGATGCTGCCATCCTGCTCGACATATTTACTGGCATTGTTTAAAATCTGCTCGAGAATATAGACCACCCATTTTTCATCAGAAACCACGTGATAATCCAGATTTGAAACCTCAACCTCGATATTTTTGTTCACGAGGAAATAGGAGTTTATGCGGATGGCTTCCTTGACAACCTTTTTAATGCTGAATTCATGGACCGAGAGGTCTTCCTGATAGTAAGCGGCCCTTCCGGCGTAAAGCACCTGATTAACTAAGAATTTAAGGCGCTCCAGCTCCGTTTTGAACCTATGGGACTGTTCGGTACTTAGCTCATCATTGTTTTCAACCATGAGCTCGGTAACGGAAATCGGAATCTTCACCTCGTGCACCCACCTGGTAATGTAGTTGCGGAGCTCGTCAAGATCATTCTTATACCGCTCGACAAGCTCATGACATTCAGAATTTTTAAGCTCCACGGTATCCCGCAGCAGATGTGAAAAGAAGGAGGAATCCTCGGGCAGAAGATAGTCTATACTCCGGCGCTCGGATAGGGTTTGCCTGAGCTTGGAATATTTTGTTCTGACACTTATATAGCCGTATAGGAAAAAAACCAGAAAAATGGTAACGAGCATGACATTGAGGTAGAGGATATCCTTAAGGCTCTTATTGATAGCGGTGCTGACATACAAAAGGGCATCAATAAGGATAAGGACCAAAAGCTGGCTCAGCCAGATCAATTTTGTATTTCTGATATACTCTCGGAATTTCATGTGACAATGTACCCCTGGCCTTTCTTGGTTTCTATAAAATCGGGCTTGCCCAGCTCTGCAAGCTTGGCGCGTAACCTGTTGATATTTACCGTAAGGGTGTTGTCGTTGACATAAAGGTCGTCATCCCACAAAAGCTGCATGATGCTTTCCCGGGAGACAATCCGGCCTTTATGATTCATAAGGTGCAATAACATTTTGAGCTCATTCTTGGTCAGCTCGGCCTTTTTATCGTCCACCATAACCGATCCGTCACCGATATTCAATATGAGCCCGTCGTGCTCAAAGTACTCGGCATTTGAAGGCGTGTAATCGTAAGCCCTTCGAAGAACCGCTTGTATTTTGGCGATCAGGACCTGCATGGAAAAAGGCTTGGTGATGTAATCATCAGCTCCTGAGTTGATGGCCATGACAATATCCATGTTGGCGTTTTGGGAGGAAAGGAAGATAATGGGGAGCTTTGATATTTCCCGAATCCTGCTGCACCAATAGAAGCCGTCAAAGCAAGGAAGATTCACATCCATGATGACGAGCTGGGGCTTGATTCTGTTAAAATCATCCAAAATATTCTCAAAGTTGACCGAGGCCTGGGAAATAAAGCCCCATTTCTTTAGACCGTCCATCACCTGTTGGCAAAGTGCCGAGTCATCCTCGACAAGCATGATTTTGTGCATATTATCACCCTATCGACGTTCTTTAACAACGATTCATTATACCATTATTTTCTTGTGTTCGTGTGCCACAAAATCCAACTAAATGGCGTAATATTCACTGTTATGATAAAATATGCCAATAAAGATAAAAGTTATGGAGCAGGAAGGTATCAAGCATGAAGGAAACAGTGTTTTTTCCCCTTTCAACCCCGCAATTGTCTATTTGGCTTACAGAGAAAATGTATCCCGATACTAGCATTTCAAATATTGCAGGTACTCTTCGTGTTAGACAAAAAATTGATCTTAACTTATTCGAGCAGGCCATTAATCTCTTTATAAAAAGCAGTGATGGCATACGCCTCAGAATCAGCCTTGATGAAAACGGGAACCCCTGTCAGTATGTTGCACCCTTTATCTACCAACAAATAGGTATTGAGGACTTTTCAGCTGAGGCGGACCCTATCAAAAAAATGTATGAATGGGATAGCCAACAGAGCTTAAAACCTCTAAAGCTGTTGGACAGCGATTTGTTTTACTTTCGCTTTATCAAGCTGAGTGATGAAGACTTTGGCGCTTATATGAAGCTCCACCATATCATAGCCGACGCATGGTCCATCGGGGTGATTATCACCCGAACCGTGCAGTACTATCAGGCGCTTGCCAGTGGACAAGCCAACGAGGGGATTGAGGCCATTGAACCCTCCTATATCACATACATAGAGAATGAAAAGGAGTATAAGGCATCAGGCCGCTTTCTTAAGGACAAGGCCTATTGGGAGGAGCTTTATGCCGCATCCTTCGAGGCAACAGTTCTAAAGACAAGAACAGCGGCAGCGGTGAATCCTAAAGCCAAGCGAAAAACCTTTATTCTACCCAAGAAGTTTATTGCCAAGCTAAGAGCCTACTGTACCGAGAAAAAAACCTCGCCGTACCCGTTGTTTATGGCTGCTTTAGGCATGACTATCAACCGGGTGACCGAGAAGGAAGACCTTGTTCTGGGCACGCCCATTCTGAATAGGTCAAACCAACTGGAAAGAAATACCTTCGGCATGTTCGTCAGTACCATTCCGTTGAGAATGACAGTAAAGGGTGAGGTCTGCTTTTCCGATCTTGTTCAGGAAACGATCAATGTCTGCTCAAAGGCCCTGCGGCATCAGCGCTATCCCTTTGACGCTCTTTTAAAGGAGATAAGGGAAAGGCACCATTCAACCGACAAACTGTTTGATATCGTGTTATCTTACCAGAACACCAAATATATCTGTGAATCGGGAATGGAATATTCAACAAGATGGCATTTCAACGGCTTCCAGCCCAATTCTCTAACCATTCATATCAATGACAGGGACGACGATGGGGTGCTGATTCTCGATTACGATTATCACGCAGACATGTATTACGATAAAGAAATCGAATTTCTTCACCAGCATCTTTTAAGCCTGTTCTGGCATGCGCTGGATGCGCCTGATAAGCAGATTTGCAGGCTTGATATGCTTCCCGAGCATGAAAAACGGCGCATTCTCTATGAATTCAATGATACATATGCCGATTACCCCCGGCAGAAGACGCTTCATCAGCTTTTTGAGGAGCAGGCGGAGCGTACACCGGACAAGGCGGCTATTGTCTTTGACGGGCGCTCTATGACTTACAGGGAGTTGAATGAAAGAGCTGGTTCATTGGCTTGTCATCTAAGAGCCAAGGGAATTAAGGCAGACTCCGTCGTAGGCGTTAAAGCTTCACGGTCCTTTGAAATGATTATAGGCATTCTAGCTGCTTTGAAAGCGGGTGGGGCCTACCTTTACCTTGACGCTGCCCTCCCCGAGGATAGGGTTCAATTCATGCTCTCTGACTGCAAGGCCGCCATGATTCTCACTGATAAGACATTGTCTCAGGACTACACAGAACACTATGAGGTGATCAATCTTAGTAATAGCAGCCTATGTGCGGATCCTTCTAATGCGGTTTATAACCTCACTCACCATAGCGTTTGCGAGAATCAAAAGGTGTTAGAAGGTGTCATTAACAAGGCCGTTGATGGCATTGGTAATAACCTGGATGAGGAGCAAAACACGCTACGAACAGATTCTATTAACCAAAGAAATGAATTGATACAAAGACCTGGAAGCAAGCCCAATGATCTGGCGTACATTATCTATACCTCCGGCTCAACCGGTACACCCAAGGGGGTCATGGTAGAGCACCGATCTGCAGTTAATTTTATGTTTGCCACCAGGGAGCTCATGGGCCTGTCACAATGTGAAACAGCCGTCTCATTGGCTACTGCGGCCTTTGATATATTTGTTTTTGAGCTTTTTTCAAGCCTCACCTGCGGATGTACGCTTTTTCTCACGGGTGATGCTGAGAGAAAGAACGTAGAGAAGCTTTATGACCTATTCAAAAATCATCCTATTGATATCGTTCACGGTACGCCATCCTTCCTGCACTCGCTTCTAAATGCCCACGAGGATATGTTTGAGAAGGTTAAGATTTTTATTATAGGAGGGGAGCAGTTTTCGCAGGGCTTCTTAAATGAGCTCAAGCATAAAACCAGAGCGCGGATATTCAATGGCTACGGCCCTACGGAGTGTACGGTTG
>JAOABT010000450.1 GCA_026418215.1 Clostridia bacterium
ATAGAACACGGCCAGAAATGCAAGAAAAATATAAATGATAATGGTGCTTACTTTAATCTTTTTTATTTTTTTCATCTCATTCACCCTCCTACATCTCATAGTTCTCAGATTTAAAACATCTGTTAATGATAAAGGTTACAATCAAGCACATAATCAGCAGCACTACTCCAATTGCACTGGCATAACCATATTTAAAGTCGGTGGCTGATGACGGAAGGATGGAGCAAATGACATGCTCGTCCTTGATAAACTTATTGAGCATATAGCGCTCGATGGCCTTAGCCACCTGGTTTCGTTCAAGATCCGTCATTTGGTCCATGATAGGCAAATCCTTTTGGATTGAATCCGAAAGGGTTATTTCCTTATTGACCGACAAAATTTCAGAGGTCTTAAGATCCAGATACTCCCCAGTCCTGTTCACAAGCTCT
Organism: Clostridia bacterium; assembly: GCA_026418215.1. Lineage (GTDB taxonomy): Bacteria > Bacillota > Clostridia > DSM-8532 > DSM-8532 > DTU059. Next base: position 429 of record JAOABT010000450.1, read on the forward strand.
GCAGAATAGGATTCAATCTTGCTGACCACGGCGCTTCCGGACATAGAAACGGCAAGATAGCCAATACAAGCAAGGGGGATGATGGATAGGACTAAAAATGAGATAATCAGTCGGGTTTGAATTTTTGTTTTTCTTAAGACTGCCTTTTTAAGGCTATATTCACAATGCTTTTTTTCAGGCCTCGTGTTGTTCTGCTCCTTTAAAGCTGCGTCCTTGGAAGAATGTTTTTCCTTTTCATGCTTCTTCTGTACGACAGGTTTCATGGAGGCCCCCTCTTTCATTTACCGCCTAAGCGCTTTCGCTCAGGCTTTGTTCAGCAACGCTGAGCCTTCCCGCCTTTTGTTTACGGCAAATTGTAAGACAGGAAGGCTAAGCGTTGCATATGAAGTGTTTTTTGAGCTTACTTTCTCTTGTTTCTAGTCACAACGTCGAAGATTACGGCGAGAACCAGAACGGTACCTCTGATGGCGTACTGGAACGAGATATCCACGCCCATGAGGTTCATACCGTTTGTGAGCGAAGCCATAACCAAAGCGCCTACAATGGAGCCCGTCACCTTACCGACACCGCCGTTTGCAGAAACACCGCCGACATAGGCTGCTGCGATGGCGTCAAGCTCGAAAAGCGTACCGGCTGTGGTTGTAGCCGACTGAAGCCTTGAGGTATAGAGGATACCGGAAAGGGCCGCAAGCATGCTCATGGAGCCGAACACGATGTAGGTAATCTTTCTGACGTTGATACCGGCTAGCTTAGCCGCTTCATCATTTCCGCCTACGGCGTAGATATGGCGTCCCAAGGTTGTTTTAGTCGTAACAAAGTGATAAACGGCTACAACGATAATGCAAACGACAACCGTCCAGGAAAGGCCATGATAGCTGGCCAGTGTCCAGCAAAGATAGCCCACAATACCTGAAAGGAAGGCTGTCTTGATGATGAACATCGGGATGGATAATACCTCGAAGTTGTAGCGCAGCTTGTTGTTTCTGCTCTTGATGCCGCTGTAGATCAGGAAGAGAATAGCCAGAGCACCAATGATCAGCGTCAAGGTATGAATGGATTTGGAATTGTCGATATCGGGAATGAAATCATTTCCGATGGCATTGAAGCCCTTATTGGGAACAATAATGGTACCTGTTTTTTGTGTAACCATCAAAAGAAGACCTCTGAAGATCAGCATGCCTGCCAGGGTCGCAACAAAGGCAGGGATTCCGACTTTACCTACCAGGAAGCCATAAATAAGGCCGATCAACACACCAATAACCATGACGATGGGGATGACCAGCCATTCCGACATATGGTTCTTAGTCATAAAGATGGCTGCAACAGCACCCAGGAAGCCCGCCATAAAGCCTACCGACAAGTCAATGTGCTTGATGACGATGACAAGGGTCATACCAACCGCTAAAACCGCGATATAGCCTGTTTGGTTCAAGAGTGTACTGATGTTTCTGGCTGAAATGAAGAGTCCCTTGGTTGTGATGGCGAACGTGACGATGATGGCCAAAAGCGCTATGTACATGCCATATTCACGTATGTTCTTCTTCACCAGATTTCTCGATTCTTCAAGAATTGTCATGATTCTATCCCTCCTATACCGTAGCCATTTCCATTATTTTTTCTTCAGAGGCCTCGCTGGCCTTAATTTCCCCGGTTACCTTGCCTTCGGCCACAACATATATTCTGTCGCTCATGCCAAGCACTTCAAGTAAATCCGAGGAAATCATGATGATGCTCATACCTTGCTCAACGAGTTTGTTCATAATGGTATAAATCTCGTATTTCGCGCCGACATCGATACCGCGAGTGGGTTCATCGAGAATCAAGATATCCGGATCGGCGAACAACCATTTTGCGACCGAGACCTTTTGCTGGTTTCCGCCGCTTAAATTTCCGACGGTTTGCTCCACTGTAGGCGCTTTGATATTAATGGAGGCTTTATATTCATTCGCTACCTTAACCTCTTCGTTGTCGTTGATGACGCCGAGCTTAGCCAAGGCCTTGAGATTTGCCAGTGTAATATTCCTTTTAATATCCTGTATCAGTATGAGTCCATCACCCTTCCGGTCCTCGGTGACATAGGCCACACCGGCTTTGATGGCTTCACTGGGATGGTGGAAGGCTCTTTTCTTTCCTTTGATTATCAGGTCACCCTGGAGCTTGTACCCGCGGGGATTGCCAAAAATACTCAGGGCCAGCTCTGTGCGACCGGCTCCCATAAGGCCCGATATGCCAACAATCTCGCCTTTTCTCACATTGATATTGACATTATGCAGAATTTTTCTGCCCTTTTGCGGATCATAGGCATTCCAGTTTCTGACCTCAAGGCACACATCGCCTATTTGGGGCTCCGGACGCTTGGGATAGATATTGTCAATCTCGCGGCCGACCATGTTCTTAATGATTTCATTTTCACTAACGGGAGCCTTGATGGCATCCAGCGAGCAGATGGTTTTTCCATCGCGCAGAACCGTAATGGTGTCTGCTATGGAAATGACCTCTTTGAGCTTGTGCGAAATCATGATGGACGTTACGCCCTGCTGCTTGAGCTCTTTGATCAGCTTCAAGAGATTAAGGCTGTCGTCCTCATTTAAGGCGGCTGTCGGCTCGTCCAGAATCAAAAGCTTAACGTTTTTACTTAACGCCTTGGCAATTTCTACGAGCTGCTGGTTGCCTACACCCAAATCCTTGATCTTGGTGGAGGGATGGATGTTGACCCGCACCTTCCTTAAAACCTCTGAGGCTCTTTGAATGGTCTCATTTTCATCAATGACCATTCCCTTTTTAATTTCGTGTCCTAAAAAGATGTTATCAAAGATGGTCATTTCCGGAATCAACGCCAGCTCTTGATAAATGATGGCGATACCGGCCTCTTCACTGTCACTGATTCCGTTAAACTTCTGAACGGCCCCATTTAAAACGATGTCCCCCTGGTAACTTCCGTGAGGGTAGACGCCGCTTAAGACCTTCATCAGCGTTGATTTTCCGGCACCATTTTCCCCGACAAGGCAATGGATTTCGCCTTTCTTAACCCGAAAGTTGACATTATCCAGTGCTTTGACTCCCGGAAATTGTTTAGAGATATTCTTCATCTCTAAAATATAACTTTCCATAGGCTAATCGCTCCTTAATGTGAGAATAAAGAGATGGGATAGCAACCTTTTGAATCACTATCCCATCTGCTCAAGGTTCAATGCTTATTTCAGACCTGTGAAATCAGATGCCGGATAATAACCGGAGTCGATAAGGGTGGACTTGACATTGGCCTGGTCAACAACGATAACGTCGGTTTGCTTAGCCTTGACCTTGGTCGCGCCGTTGTCATATTCGCCGGTGGTTTCAGGCTTGTTGCCCTTTAATACGGTTACAGCCATGTTGATAGCATCTGTTACAAGTGTACGGACATCCTTGAAGACTGTCATGGACTGCTTGCCGTCGATGATGTACTGAACGGAAGCCTTTTCAGCGTCCTGGCCAGTGATCTTGTAGCTGGTAACGTCCTTGTCAGCTGCGAATGCGTCTGCGATAGCACGAGCGGTACCATCGTTAGGAGCGAGGATGAAGACATTTCCCTTATCAGCGGCGGGAGCAGCTGTCAGGTGAGCTTCAGCGAGGTTCTTGGCATCATTGAACTGCCAGTTGGTGGTAACCTGACCGATGATTTTGCCGAGCTCGTCACGGGAAAGCGTTGCCTTGTCCTTAAGTGCTACGGCTTCGCTGGAGTTCTTGATGACGAAGGTTCCGTCAGCGATCTTGGGCTGCAGAACACTCCAAGCGCCCTCGAAGAAGATGAATGCGTTATTATCGGAAGCAGCGCCTGCATAGAGGTAAAGAGGATTGCCGGTGCCCTTGGCGTTGTCAATGAGGTACTGGCCCTGAGCCTTACCTACTGCAAAGCTGTCGAAGGTTACATAGTAATCAACGGAAGCGGTGTTGGTGATCAAACGGTCATAAGAAATAACGGTGATGCCTTCCTTCTTGGCTTCATCAACAGCAGCTGCTGCAGCGGCGCCGTCCTGAGGGCAGATGATAAGTACCTTGATACCCTTGGCGATAAGAGCTTCAACGTTCTGCTTTTCCTTAGCGGAATCGCCCTGGCTGAAAAGGATTTCAACTTTATAGTCTGTGGATCTTAATGCATCGGTGAAGCGGGTCTCGTCTTGAACCCATCTGGGCTCATCCTTGGTAGGAAGCACGATACCGATGGAAGGACCATCATTGGAAGGAGCAGGTGTAGCGGAGTCAGAAGACTGAGGAGCTGTGCTGCTCGCGGAAGGGGTTGTGTTGGTGGTGGTTGTGCCGCAGGCAACTAACGAAACAGCCATGGCAAGCACAAGAATGGTAGCCAACAATTTTCTCATTTTGGGTTCCTCCTTAAGTTTTGTTTGGGATGCTTTTATCTTACTCTGAGACCCCCTTACCCACAATAAATTGCATTGCCGACGTATACTTCTATATTGCTGTTCTTTTTTATTGCCCTTGGGACAAGGGGTGTTATTTTGCCGCAAAAAAAAGCTTGATGGCAATTTAAAACCATCAAGCCCTACCTCGAAAATAAGTTTTCAGTCCTTATCCTTCCTGTAAACATCCTCTTTTAAGTGGAATCCGTCCTTAATGACCGTATCGTCAATATTGTCCTTGGTAACCGGTATGACATCGATCATCACATATGGTACTGTAAAGTTTCCGTTGCTGATGGTAGTATCATGCGGCACCTGTTTTTTTTCAACCAGCAGCCTGCAGATGGTGATGGTCTGATCCACAAGGTTCTTGATGGGCTTATATACCGTTAAAAGCTGTGTGCCCTCCACAATACGCTGGCAGGCCGCAAGGTCGGCATCATGCCCCACAACCTTGATCTTGCCTGAGAGCCTTGCAACCGATATGGCATCAATGGCCGCCCATGCGAGAGAATCGTTGGCGGCAATAATCGCCTTCACCTTGTCGCCGTCCTTTTTGAGAATCTCCGAGACGAAATCGAGGGCCTCTTCGCGCCTCCAGTCCTTGACCCAGATTTCACCCACAATGGTGATTTTCTTATCACCAATAAGGTCTTTAAGCTCGCTCATATAGCCTTTATTAAACATCTGACTGTTGTTGTCGGTTTCCGAGCCGTTCAAAATGATATAGCCGCCCTCGGGGACGACCTTTTTGATGGCCTCACCCATAACCTTTCCAACCTTGACGTTATCAAAGGAGACATAGACATCGACGTTGGCATTCCGAACCAGACGGTCGTAGGAAACCACAGGTATTCCGGCTTTCTTGGCGGCATTGACGCAGCGTGCCGCATCCACACTGTCCTGCGGGGTGATCACCAGGACATCGATGCCCTTGGCAATCATCTCGTTGACCTGCTCGAATTGAAGGTCGCTGTCATTGTTGGCGTTTTTGACAATGACCTCAAACCCGGCCTGCTTGGCCTTGGCCGTGAAGATATCACGATCCTGAAGCCAACGATCCTCCTTAAGGGTCGCCATTGAAAAGCCAATGACGATCTTCTTATCCGGGTTAGATTGATTCGTCTTCGACGGAGAACCGCAAGCCGGGAATAGCAGTGTGCTGAGCATCAGGAGCGTAAGCAGCACCCTTTTAGCCATTTTCCTCGAAAGAGAATTCATAGGCATTCAGCCTCACTTTCTGTAATATTCCTTATATTCTGTAGCCGTAAAGCCTGTAACCTTTTTGAAAAGCTTTGAAAAATAGTTGGGGTCGGCATATCCCACCATTCTGGAAACTTCCTTCAGGGAAAGGTCTGTTTTTTCAAAATACTGCTTGGCCTTGTCTATTCTGATGGTGATGAGGCGATCAATGAAGTTAACTCCGCTTTCTTCCTTGTAAAAACGGCTGAAGTAATAGGGGCTTAAGTTCACAACCCGCGCAATATCCTCCAGAGTAATCTCCTCAGCATAATTCTCCTGGAGATATTTATCCGCCTTTTCAATGAGTGAGCTGATTTTCCTTTGGCGGCTTTGAGAAATGCTGCTCACGATGGCCTCCATGTACTTTTTGATAATCTTTCGCACCTCGTGAGAGTCAGCGGCTGACATCACATGGTTCAAAACCGTGTAATAATTCTGGGACTGAGCCATGGCCCCCCAGCGGTTAGCCAGCCCCACAACCAGGGCGATGCACTTGTCCTTCAGGGTATCAAACCTGGACAGATTGGCCACCATCTGGTCATAAATCTTATCAAACGCAACCAGGGTGGCATTGAGATCACCTGTGGCAGCCTTGGTGTAAATATCGCGTTCAAAGCGCTCTTCATAGCCGATATTGTCCTCATAGTCCTCCATCCTGTCATCAACGTGCAGGATGGCATCCTCGCTGTAGCTCTGAGACAGGGCCTGAAGGGCCTGCATGGCTTCCTGGTAGGATTTCTTGGCATCGCGGACATCCTTGTAATAACGCCCGATGCCTATGGAGACGTCACCAAAGGAGCTCTTCACCCTATCGGAGAATTCCTTGGCAAGCCTCGCTGCTGAAGCCTTCTGCGTAAAGCTGTCGTCATGCTGGGTCTCCAGAACATAGACCAGCAGGCGGTTCAGCATGATGGGCCCTACGATACAACGGCAGGCGGATTTTAGGATATCGCGGTAATCCACGTAATGATTCTGGGTCTTAACACTGGCACTAATCCTGTTCTGGACACTGCCTTTGTCCTTATCGCCAAATTCTATGGCCATGACATAACCGCCCATGCTCTCAAAATCAAACAACCGTCCGAAATTGACAAGCTCCTCGGCGTTGTCCTCCGTCATGCAAAGCGCATGAATAAAACCGTTTTCAAGGATCGGTACAATAATCTCGAGCTTTTCCTTTAGCTCAAGCTCCTGGCTGATGCGCTTTCTACGTTGAGCTATGGTATCTATGGCCTTGTTCAGAACCTCAATGAGCTTGGCTTCCTTAACAGGCTTTAAGAGGTATTCCACCACACCCAGCGCCATAGCCTCGGCGGCGTAGTCAAAGTAATCGTATGCTGAAATAATGATAAAATGCACATCGGGATTGGAGTCCTTGATTTGGCGGATGGCCTCAAGGCCGTTGATCCCCGGCATTTTAATATCAATCAGCACAATATCGGGACGAACATGATAGGCCTTTTCCACCGCTTCTCTGCCTGATCTGGCTCGCCCGCCTATCTCAAGCTCCTTGAAATTGTTTTTGATGATATATTCTATGGAATCGATGGCGATGGGCTCGTCATCTACGATTAAGGCTCGGTACATGCGTGTCCCCCCCCTGCTGTCGCTTGGGCAGTTTGAAAATGAACTGCGTCAATCCACCCTCATACTTGATATCCAAAATGTCATATTGATTGTAGAAGAGCCTGAGACGCTTGATGACATTGTCTACCCCGATGCCTGTGGTATGACCCTTTTTGGGCCCCAGAATGAGATGCATGTCGTCATCATCCGATGCGTCTCCCAGGATTTCATTAATCTTATTCTGTGTAATACCTTTGCCATTGTCGGTAATTGCTACATAGACGTGGTCCTCGTCACTGGAAACCTTAAGGCCGATGGTTCCCCCGTTCTCCTGCTCACTGATGCCGTGAATATAGGCATTTTCTACGATGGGCTGAAGAATCATGCGCGGCACAGTCTGCTCAAGCGCCTGCGGGTCCTCACCATAATCCAGCTGGAAATTGACCGACTCCCCAAAACGGGTTTGCAGCAGGAAGATGTAAGCGCAGACATTGTCGATTTCCTCCCTTATCGTGACAAAGGTATCGAGACCCTTGAGGTTGTAACGGAAGATATCGGCAGCATTTTCAAGATAGGTGCAGGTCTTTTTATCACCCTCAAGCATGGCGATCTTGGCACCGATATTGATGGTGTTAAAGATAAAATGCGGATTTATTTGGGACTGGAGCGACAAAAGCTCTGATTCACGCAGGGCATTCTTCATTTTCAGGTTGTTCATACGCTGTTCATTCAAGGACAGCTCCAGGCGGGCCTTCTCCTTGATTTCGCGTATGTACTCCTTGATATTGACCACCATCATATTAAAGGCACTATATAAAATGCCTACCTCGCCGCCATGAACCTGCTGAATCTCCACATCAAAATCGCCCACCGAAACCCGCTTCGCATATGACGCCAGCTTTGTGATAGGCTTCGTAATCTGGAAGCTGAAGCTTATGATCATGCCGGTCACAAAAATGACCACGCCGATGATCAAGAGATTGTTAAAGGTTGTGGCAAATTGAATGCGCTTAGAGATGGCGGCGTAGCTGTCGGAGGTATTGATGAGCTCGCCGCTCATGATCTCTTCAATATAGCGGTTAATATCATTGTTCTCCAAAACGATCTGGGCATACAGCTTTGTATAGCCGTCTATATCCCTGCCGCGCTTGGCATTCATGGTCTTTTCGGCGTTATCAAGATAATGGATGATCATATTGGCGACATTCTTGCTTTTAATACCCTTGGGCGTATAGTCGACCTTTTCCAAAAGCTTGTCTGCAAGGCCTCGTATGCCGTTCATATAATCGTAGAAGGCTATGAGGCTGTCCGAGCTGCTGGTAGACAGATAGGATTCTATCTCATGCTGAATGGAGCCCATCTCGCGGTAAACTGCCGTAAGCTCCATGGTTTTCTCATACATGACAGTGGTGTCCTTTATGAGGATCTGCAGGGAAAAATACATATAGATACAAGCCAGCAGGATGATGACCGTGGCCAGCTGAAAAAATATCAAAAGCTTCGTTCGAAATTTGACCCCGCTGAACTTGAACATCTCTATCTCCTTTGGTTGTTAGCCGCTGTGGTGAAAATCTTCTTATATTCCTCCAGATTATACTGCGTAAAGCTGTAGATATTGGTGTTAAGCACCTCGCTGG
>JAOABT010000503.1 GCA_026418215.1 Clostridia bacterium
CACCCGCAGTGATCCTGCTCTCCGAGGAATCCAGACGCTTCAGGGAGATGAGCCGCTCCTTCGGAGGAGGTTTTAATGCCGATCTCTTCCCGAACGAGGAAACCTTGGTGCTTAACCGCAGCAATCCTTTGATTAAGCGCATAGCAGTCCTTTACGATGAAGAGAATAGAAAGGACGATGCCCTCTTGGCAGCCAACCAGATTCATGATTTGGCACTTCTCAACCATCGTCAATTGGAACCTGACACCATGGTCAAATTTATTGAGCGCAGCAATGCCCTCTTAATGAGGTTATTATGAACTTAAAGGACTTCTGGTATGACCTCCCCGAGCGCCTCATTGCCCAAAATCCGCTTGAGAAGCGTGATATGTCGAGGCTTCTGGTGCTGAACCGCAATGAGGATTCCCTCGAGCATCGGCATTTTAAGGACCTTACAGATTATCTGGAGGAAGGGGACTGCCTGGTGATCAACAACACCAGGGTTCTCCCTGCCAGGCTCTTAGGCGAGAAGGAAGGCAGTGGCGGCAGAATCGAGTTTGTTCTTCTTAAAAGAATGGAAACCGATGTGTGGGAGGTCATGCTGAGGCCCGGGCGCAAGGCCAAGCCCGGCAGCCGTTTTGTGTTTGGAAACGGACTATTGAAGGCTGAGGTTATAGCCCTTGCCGAGGAAGGGAACCGTACTGTACGGTTTTCTTATGAAGGAATTTTTGAGGAAATTCTTGATAAAGTGGGCGTGATGCCGCTTCCGCCATACATCCATGCTACTTTGGAAGACAGAGAGCGCTACCAGACTGTTTATTCCAAGATCAATGGTTCGGCTGCTGCTCCGACGGCGGGACTTCATTTTACCCCCGAGCTCTTCGCTCGTCTGAAAGAAAAGGGGGTTAAGGTTGTGGAGGTCACCCTTCATGTGGGCTTAGGCACCTTCCGTCCTGTAAAGACCGAGAATATTCTTGAGCATCACATGCACAAAGAAGCTTATTTTATTACCCCCGAGGCCTGTGAAGCCATCAATGAGACGAAGGCACAGGGAAAGCGCGTCATCGCGGTGGGAACCACCAGCGTCAGAGTATTGGAAACCTCGGCAAATGACGCTGGCACCGTTTTACCCGGAGAAGGGGAGACCGATATTTTCATCTACCCCGGATACCGTTTTAAGGCTGTTGATGCGCTTATTACCAACTTCCATCTGCCCGAATCCACTCTTATCATGCTTGTTAGCGCTTTTGCAGGCAAGGACAGGGTCATGGAGGCCTATAGAGAAGCTATTGCCAATGAATACCGCTTTTTCAGCTTCGGAGACGCCATGCTGATAGTCTAAAGAAATAGCGTATAAAGCTTTGCTTGGCTCCTAATAGTTTATTCGTATAAGTGCTTTTATTAGAAATAAGGGCATTCGGAGAGATAAAGAGGACTCTCCGTTTGAGCATCGGAACTTATGGCTTCGGTGGACTAATAAATCATGTAGTCAGTGGCTCGCCGTAGCAGTGGTAAATGAGGTAAATCTAAACCAAGCTTAGCAAAAATTATAATAGAAAAGCCTTTTTACGCGAGGTCCAACCATGAGCCAGGAAGGCCGATGAAGCCTTTTCATCAAGCCTTCCTTTTGCTTTAGCACAGGCATGGAAAGCCGCTTCTAGAAATATTCTTTTAAAGATTAGGACCCTTAACGTCTTTCCCAGATGGCATAAGGTTTTTTCTAATCTAATTCTAATTCCAGTCCCATTGTTTTATCATATTGGTTCGATATAATGCAAACATAGAGAAAACAAACGGAGGCGGTATTCAATATGAGAAATAGTAGTGGAAAATTTATCATGGGGGCAGTACTCGTTATATTCGGTATATTGATGATATTCGGCAATATCGGAATCTTTGATATGTCTTGGATATTCAGACTGACTTGGCCTATGATCATTCTTGCATTCTCGTTCTTCTTCTTCTTAGGCTACTTCACAAAACGACCCTACGGGACAGGACTTCTTGTTCCGGCCGGAATATTCCTGACACTCGGCGTTACGTTCCTTCTTGGCGAAGCCTTCAGCTATCATTTGGTGTGGCCCGGCTTCATCGCAGCTCCTGCTGTTGGGCTCCTTCTGCTGTATGCATTCGGGCAACGAAGCGCCGGCTTGCTGGTTCCCATCGGAATCCTTCTCACAATTGCCGGAACCTGCCTGTTTGCAAGCATGTTTAACGCATGGGATATTGCTTGGCCCGGCTTCGTCATGGCTCCTGCAGTAGGCTTATTCCTTCTTTACCTCACAGGAAAGCATGAACCCGGCTTGTTAATCCCGATCTTCATTCTCACGGCAATTTCGGTAACCTTCTTCTCAATCTTCTGCTTAGGCCGATTTGCTGAATCCATTAAGTACATCCTTGGCGGCGTACTCGTTCTTGCAGGTCTCGCAACTATCTTGAGAAAGCCTGCTCCTAAAAACGGTTACGATCACCATGATGACTATGGCGGTACACCCGGCATGTAGTCA
>JAOABT010000008.1 GCA_026418215.1 Clostridia bacterium
GAAAGTGACCTGCGTAACGCCTGGAAAGATCATCGATCTCGGCATAAAGGATGCCAACAATATGGGAGCTGCCATGGCTCCCGCCGCCTGTGACACCATTATGACGCACCTTAAAGATACCGGCAGGGGTGCCGAGGACTACGACATGATCCTGACCGGTGACCTGGGTAGCTACGGGAGTGAAATGCTCCAGGAGCTGTGCAGACGGAATGGCATCGACTTAAAAGGCAGGCACCGCGACTGCGGCGTACTGATCTTTGACCTCAAAAAGCAGGGCGTTGACTGCGGTGGGAGCGGCTGTGGCTGCAGTGCATCGGTGTTATCGTCCTATGTACTGGAGTGCCTTAATCGGGGTGAAATGAAGCGCGTATTGTTTATTGCAACAGGTGCCTTATTAAGCCCTACCAGAAACCAGCAGGGGGAGAGCATCCCGGGAATCGCCCATGCTGTTGCCATTGAGGTTCGCCCCAAATCGGAGGGAAAAGCATGATGGAAATAATAAAGGCTTTTGTTGTTGGAGGGCTGATCTGTGTTGTGGGACAGCTTCTCGTTGATTTCACAAAGATCACGCCAGCAAGGATTATGGTCATCTTTGTGGTGCTTGGCGTTATTCTGGGTATTTTCGGCATTTATCCGGCGCTTGTGGAATGGGCCGGAGCCGGTGCAACCGTACCCATTGTAGGCTTCGGAAACACTCTTGCCAAGGGCGTTATTAAGGAGATTAACCAGGCCGGCTTTTTAGGTGTTTTCACAGGCGGAGTCAAAGCCGCTGCGGCGGGCATTACGGCAGCTATTACCTTCGGCTACATCATGGCCATTATTTCTAAGCCCAAGGTTAAAAATTAAGGCTTAATATGGTAGAATGGTGTTACTCAATTCAAAGGAGAAAATAACATGAGTCAAGAGCCCAGGAATCGTAATAAAAGACGTGCAACCCTCGCGATGCTTATCACCATTCTCGTCGTGGTTGTGCTTTCAATCATTCTTTTTCCCAAACAGCTCAACAACCTGAAAGGTCAGCTTGTGCCCACGCCGGGGGGACCCACTATACCGCCCGTTGAGACAACCATTACGCCGGAGCCTTCCGAGCTTGCCTCAGAAACGCCCACCCCAAGCCAGACTCCCGAGGCCACGCCCTCCGCCACGCCCACCCCCACCCCTGTGGCACAGAACGGAGAGGACAGAAGAAGCACGCGAAAGCTGGATAAGCCTATTAAGGCGCTTTATCTGAACCCTAATTCTGTGAGAACAAAGATAGATCATTATATTGAGCTGGCCAATAAAACTGAAATAAACGCTTATGT
>JAOABT010000545.1 GCA_026418215.1 Clostridia bacterium
ATGCTGGACACTTCAATATCACCATAGAGCCTGGCCTGTGCCATCAGGTGAAGGATGCCCTTGGAAAGAATGTTACCCTTTATGGTTCCGCTCACATAAACGTTGCTGCCGTAAATGTTTCCATTGATTGTGGAGGGAGATTCTATATAGACATCTCCGCCTGCTTTCACATCGCCTTCAACCTTTCCGAGAATCTTGATAGAACCTTCAGACTCTATGTTTCCCACGAAGGTTGTATATTCACCTAATACTGTATCCATGGCCAGGGGGGCATTTTTCTTGCTAAACATGGGTTGACCGCCTTTCATTTGTTGTTTTGAAGCTTACCGGTTTTCAAGGTATTTTACGGGATCAGTCGGCACATCGTTGATACGAACCTCGAAGTGGAGATGGGGGCTTGTGGAAGTGCCTGTGGTCCCCATCTCGGCTATCTTCTGGCCTTTCTTGACCACATCGCCTGCCTTGACGTTGTAGGCGTTCAGATGGCCGTATATTGTTTTAAAACCATTTCCATGGTCAATGATAACGCATTTGCCATAACCGCCGTTCCAACCGGCTTCGATGACCTTGCCGGCACCGGCCGCATAAATCTTGGTTCCCTTTTTCTCACCAATGTCGATCCCATCATGCATCATGTTTCGTTTGTAAATGGGATGCATTCTTTTGCCAAAGCCTGAATCCACGGTCTCCTCGTTGTCTATGGGCCAGTAGGTGGGCAAAGAATCCAGATAGGTGGTGAGCTCCTGCTCTTTCTTGGCAATCTGGCTGTTGACATCCTCTTCGGAAAGCTTGGCGCTTTGTACAACCTCGATGAGCCCTCGCAATTCTACAAGGCTTTCCTTGAAAGTCATTTCCTTGGTTCCGCCGCGGCTGACCGAGCGAATGGTATTCATATTCTTGTCAACATAAGCGACGACCATGTCTTCATATTCTTTTTTATATTCATCAATAGCCTTGTCTGATATCGTTTTTGAGGAAGCGGCTGCGGAGATAAGCTCCGAATTTTCAACCAGTTGCTTGGTTTGTGTTGCGATATACTCCTCGAGCTTTTCCTTCTGACTTACAATTTCATTGAGCTCTTTCGTGTGCTGTGCTTTAAGCTCGCTGTTCTGCCGTACAACTGACAGGGTGTAACCGGTCAGCATCAAAAGAGCGACAAGCATGATGGCCGTGGTTGAAAGGAGGGTTGTCCGATAATTATTGATTCGGATCGTTCGAACTCCGCCTTTGCGATGGGGAACCCACATAAAGGACAGATAGTTCCTGCGCTTGGCAGAAAGCTTGCCTGTCATTTTCTTCATATTTTCACTCCTTAACATACCCCAAAAAAAGAAAAAATCAAATCAAGTTTATATCTCTAGCACAGCGATATCATTATAATATATTATCCCAAGGAATAGAAGATGTATGGAGATAATTTGTTTTGAACTTAGTCGCAAGTTGGTATAGAATAAAATATGTAGAACTTTATCAAAAACAGGCCTTTACAGGGGATAGCATATGACAAAAGGAACAATCAAAAGCAAGGTCTATTTTGGATTTATCCTGTTAATAGCCCTATCTGTCGTGCTTTTCGGAGCCGTGTCCTGGTTTGCCAGGGGCTACGTGCTGGAAGGTGCCAGAAAGATTAAGTATAATTCATCCTTGGCAAGACAGATGGAAGCTGTGCGTGCTTTTTCCGATCATAAGCTTAATACCATCTATCAGGGCGTCTTAGATAAAAAGGACGTCCAGGATGAGCTCTTAAAAGCCGACGAGCAGATTAATAACGCTTGTGCGGCTATTTTGGCCGATTTGGCGCAGTTTGAAAAGTCCGGAGACGGAAAGGCAGCGGCGCAGGCCAAGGAACTCATCGCTTCTATAAAGGACAAGCAGGCTTCGATTTCAGAAACCTACAAGAGTCTTATTTCCCCAACAATTACCCAAGACAGTCAGGGTAAAATCGCGGAGGCGCTGAACCAATTCGCAGCAGCTTCTAATGAGCTTGCCGCCTTACTTTCAGCAGCCGATCAGAAGAGCTCGGAGAATCTGTCGAAATCGCTGAAGGACCTTGAAAGTGCGCTTTTAAAACAAAAGAACGCAGCATCCAGCCTTACAACCGGTGCAAGACAAACGCTGAAAGATATTGAAGAAACACAGGGAAACCTGGGTGCTTTGACCAGCAGAGCTACTCAATACATAAAAGATACGGCCTATGCGTTGAGCCATTTGGAAATGCTTCTGGAGGGTGCCGCTTCGGCAACAACGCTGCCTGCTATCAGCCTCTCCGCCATCCCTCATTATGATTATTCAAAAGAAGCTTCGAATATGGAGCAAAGTCTCCAAGAATTTAAAACCTCCTATTCAGGTCTTTTAAAGCAACAGGACGCCTTGATTTCACAGCTTTCTTCTCTAGACAAGGGATTGGGTGCTTTAAACACTCTTAAGGCAGAGCAGGCACTTTCACAAAGCGTATCCGTTAACACTGCCATTTCACAGCTTCAAGAGGTTGAAATGCTGGCCTCTATTGGTACCCTGCAAGAGGATGGCGCACAGCTGGAGCTTGTCAAGAACGACAAGCTTCTAGCGCTCAATTCTGCATTAGCCGGTGTTGCAAGTCAGGAAAGTCCGCTTACGGTGGATAAGCTCACAAGCTCCTTAGATACGATTATTTCTGCTATCAAGGACAAGCAGGCTGATCAGAAGCTGGAGGGCATAAAGAAGCTCGAAGCGGTTGATTCTGAAATCAACCCCCAATTTGATGCTTTAGGTCAAATCCTTCAAACAAATTTTGACCAGAATATTTCAGCATCTCAGAATATTGAAAACTTTATTATCCCGGCTATCATCATCATGGCCATTATAGCCATTCTGATAGGTATCTTAATGGCCTATATTGTCACAACCTCCATTGTGAAGCCCATCAGGGAAATGACGGGCTTACTCAATAAGGCTGAACAGGGTGATTTCAAATCCCGCATTAACGCCCCGATGGCTCAAGAATTCTCGCAGATGGCCCAGAGTGTTAACCGGGTGCTTGATACAAGGGAACAGATTTTGAATGAAACGGTTGCGGTGAGCGAATCCATTGCCCTGATGCGTTCAGAGCTTTCGGGAAGCTTCATGCAGAATAAGGAACTCCTTAAAAGCATGGCCCAAGGCATGCAGAACCTCCTAAAGTCTGTAGGCAACAAGCCGGTTTCTTTAAATGATTCTGATGTCCTTGAGTCAGTCGAGCTGGATGTGGCAGCTACACAAGAAGCTATTGAGGTGACTGAAAAGAGCAAGCGTGCGGCTCAAGAAGCTAAGGACGCTATTATGCGTGCTTCCGAAACCGTCAAGGATATCGCCCTTCAGGTTGAGCAACTTGAAGGCTCGTCAGGTAAAATTGAAGAGATTACAAATACCATCACGCAGATTGCGAAGCGGACAAACCTACTCGCTCTTAACGCCGCCATTGAGGCTGCGAAGGCGGGCGAACAGGGCAGGGGCTTTGCTGTTCTTGCCAATGAAATCAGGAAGCTGGCCGATGCTAGCGGAAGCGCTGCAGGTGCCATCAAGAAGCAGCTCAGCGAAATTCAGGAACGCATTCAATGGACCGTACAGAACATGGATCAGGGCGTCAACGGTGTTGAACAGGGAGCAAAGAGCATTTCAGACGTTCATGAATCTATCGAGGATATCGCGGAACGGGTTCGGTTGGTTGTTGGAACGCTTGATGACTATGCTCAGAAGAGCAATCAGCAGCTGATGGCAAACCAAAAGCTCATTGAGACCATTGGGGATATCAACAAGAGTACCTCTGAGCTTTATGAAACCGGTCATAACATGGATCTGAAGCTTAAGGATTCTAAAAAGAATATTTCTGAGATGGAACGCATTGAAAACACACTCAACACAACTTACTCAAGACTTAATGGTATTTTGACAAAGTATAAAAATAAAACTGAAAAGTAGAATGAATTATTTGGTATTCCTTAAAAGCATCCGTATAAGCGGGTGTTTTTTTATGCTAAACTAGACCTGAGCAAAAACGTGTGCTTAAGCAAAATGAATATGGATTTGGAGGAACTTAATCAATTCCACCACCCTTATTATTAAAAGCGCTAAATAACATACAGTAAAAATAGAAAAATGCATTTTATATAAGTTGAATAAAAAAAAGATTCTTAAGGAGACAAAATGGTTAACAAAGACGAGATCGTTGAACTTAATATTACGAGCATGACCCACGAAGGTATGGGTGTAGGAAAAAAGGATGGCTTTGCTATCTTTGTCCAAGGTGCCATTGAAGGCGAGAAGGTTAGCGCTAAGGTTATTAAGGTACTCAAAAATTATGCTGTTGCACGGATTGACCGCCTTATTCAAAAAAGTCCTAGCAGGCTGGAACCCTTTTGTTCAGCTTATAAGCGCTGTGGGGGATGTAGTCTTCAGCATATGACCTATGAAAAGACCCTCCAGTTTAAACGTCAGGTTGTAGTTGATAATCTCGCCCGTCTGGGGGGGATATCTGATATTGAGGTCCATGATACCTTGGGAATGGACCAACCCCTTTGCTATCGGAATAAGGCACAGTATCCGGTAGGAATGGGTAGAGACGGCATTGTTGCTGGGTTCTTTGCCCGTCATAGTCATGAAATCGTTCATTCAGAGGAGTGCACAATCCAGCATCCCGTAAGTGATAAAGCAAAGGCAATAGTGCTTGATCTGTCTCTTATACACAT
>JAOABT010000606.1 GCA_026418215.1 Clostridia bacterium
AAATTATACGAAGCACTACCGAGCAGACCTCTTTGGCTGTGTCAAACATTCATAAAGCAAGTGAATTCGTGGAGCATCAGAAGGATGCCCTTCAAATTACACAGGATGCCTTCCAGAAGATCAAGCACACCTACGATGCCATTGTTGAAGGCTTCCAGCAGACGGCCACCGCCATGAAGGCCATCAAGGGCAAATCCAAGGAGATATTTGAGCAGACTCAGGACATGGCGGCCATGGCCGAGGAGTTTGCAGCAAGCACAGAGGAAATTTCAGCAGCAGGTCAGGAGCAGCTTGCCTCAACCGAGGTGATCGCACGCTCATCAAGGGATTTGCATGAGCTCGCCGGAGAGGTCAGCGTGGAAATCAACAAATTCAAGGTTGCCTGATCTGGAGGGGGCCATAGCCTTAGAAAGTTCTGGTATAATAGGGGGTAGGGGATGAACGGCACTTGTGCCACGTCCCCAATAAAAAATTAAAGGATATTGGCTATGGCCCCTATTCATGATGAAATAGTTGCTAGGCGGTCGGAAAGAGAATCAGGCCTCTTAGACGAAAAGCTTGACGATATCTTCTTTACCGGGAGTGTCGAGGTTGGTAAGACGGTGATGAAGGCGGCCTCCAAGCATCCGACGCCAGTAACCCTGGAGCTGAGGGGGGCAAAAGCCCTTGCATCGTAGACCAAACAGCCGATATCAAGCTTGCTGTAAGACGCATCACCTGGGGTAAATTCCTCAATGCGGGCCAGACCTGCGTGACGCCGGATTATTTTCTGGTTCACGGACGTGTTAAGGCACCTCTTTTAGAAGAGATCAAGAGCACCATTTCTGCCTTCTATGGACTAAGCCCTGAGAAAAGCCCGGAGCTTCCCCCGCATCGTCAACGCCAAGCATTTCGAGCATCTTCAAGGCCTTATGACCATAAGAGTGTTCTGACAAAATCCAGCCATATTGATATTCCTCTTCGATATCCGCCCTATAAAGGCAAGCTCAGCCTTCTAAAGAAGGTCATGCACTGATGATTCGAGTAAAAAGTATCTTAACCGAAAGGGACCTTAACATGGATATTCAAGCTAACGACACAGGCTCAGACAACAATTGCGAGCGCCAGATCAAAATAGGTAAAAAATATAGGCATTTCAAAGGCAATAGCTATCTCGTCCTAAACGTTGCCAGGCACTCAGAAACGCTGGAGGACTATGTGGTTTACCAAGCGCTTTACGGTGAGTTCGGTATATGGATTAGGCCACTTTCTATGTTCCTCGAGAAGAAAGAGGTTAACGGCCAATGGGTGAATCGCTTTGAGGAGATAGAAGATTAAAGAAAAATTATCCAAAACATCTCTTGACTTACATCGTAATTATACGATATACTTATATCGTAATCTTACGATATGGAGGATGACCATCATGGACGTTGTAGAGATATGCCATGCCCTAGGCAATAAAACACGTTATCAGTTAATAAAAGCCCTGCGTGACCAAACCCTTTCAACCTGCTGCGACCGGATCGAGCTTTTTGAAAATGGAGTCAGTGTTGGGGATGTGGTGAAGCTGACAGGGCTTGCCCAATCGACGGTGTCCCAGCACTTAGCCGTACTCGAGCAGGCAGAGCTTATCTATAAGGAGAAAAGGGAGCAGTGGAGCTGCTATTTTGTCAACCAGGACACACTTGATGCTTTCTTTAAGCAAATGTGCACCGATCTATGCGTCTGTAGAGACGGGGAATAAAAATTTTTGGGCTATTATATCGTAAAAATACGATATAAACGGAGGGAATTTTATGAATGAGGTATTACAAGTTGTAGGAAATGCTTTGGTTTTGGTTATGAAAACGGTTGTAGGAAGTCTCATCCACAATTGGTTTCCGCTATTGCTGGCCACGGTGATTTCATCCATCATGAGAACGTATATAGATGCTGAAAGGCTTAAAACCACGCTTCTTAACAAGCCGAAGGTATCAATTCTGGCCAGTGTAGCCTTTGGGGCGTTCACTCCTTTGTGCGCCTGCGGGACAATGGCCGTCATCATTGGTATGCTCACAACAACGCTGCCCTGGGGACCTGTTATGGCTTTCCTGACATCCTCGCCCCTTGTGAGCCCTGACGGGTTTGTGATGATCGCCGGTGTCCTCAATTTAAGGATTGCTATAGAACTTACGGTGGCTTCCGTTCTGATTGGATTAGGTTCAGGATTTGTCACTCATCTCATTGAAAAAAGAACAACCTATCTTAAAAATCAGACACGATTTGCGGGTA
>JAOABT010000076.1 GCA_026418215.1 Clostridia bacterium
GAAATCTTCTTTTTACAGGCTTCCTGGTTTCAAAATCGCTGGAAACCACAACGGTGATGCCTATTACATTAAACGTTCGTGAAATAAGCCAAAGTAAAAGGGTTTGGTTAGGTGTTCCAAGATCCATTGCCGACCCGGTAAACTCCAGCACATGGAGCCAATCCAGAAGCCCAACAGTCAAAAAAGTAATGCCAGTAATTAACAGGCGAAAATTTCTGATTTGTGGGTAAGTATAAAAGGACACAATAAAAACAGACAGAGAAATCACAACCGAAAGAAAAACAAGAATATGATGCCACAAATTATTGTAGGAAAAAATCCCCGAGACATGCACAACGCTTGCGTTGATGTCAACGAGGATATTAAGCATCAGAGAGATCACAAAAATAATGAACACCTGAAAAAATCGGCCTTTAGGGCTTATGAAGGATTTCCTCAACTCGGTGAAATACATTTAAAGTCCTCCGGCAGGTTTTTATCTTGTCGTACATCCCAAATCTTGCGTAAACAATAGAAAAACATCAGAAAGAGTCATTTTATAACTTCATTCTAGCATAATGAAAAGGGCCGTGGCAACTCAAAATGGCTCAAAGCGTCTGGAGAATCTTGTCTAGGAGTTCTTCTGCTGTTAATATGACGGGACATTCCTTACCGGAGGTTTTTTGAACGGCCTTTTTAATTAATTCCTCAGTTAAGCCGAAGGACTTGAGCGAGGGAAGGCTAAGGCTTTGATCCAGCTTATAGAGCCTATCTAGCATCTTATCAATGCGATCAGGCAAAGCAATGCTGTCAGAAAAAAGCGCAGAAAGCCTTTCCAGTTTGTTGTACGCTTCCCTATACTGATCGGAAGAATTCAAAATTTTCCCAATTACAAGCTCTAGCACAGGCGCATTGAGCTTCCCGCACACCACACCGTGAGGGATTGGAAGCATTCCGCCAATGACACCAGCGAACCCATGGACATAGCCGAGCCCTGCATTGGCCAGCGCAATGCCCGACAAAAAGGCTCCTAGAGCCATGTTTTCACGGAGCTCCAGGTTGTCTGGCTCAAGCAGGCATACCTTTTCCAAGGAGCCCATGACTTTCTCTATGCCCGATAAGGCTAGCGCCTCGGTATAGGGGGTGGATTTATAGGAAAGATAGCCTTCAAGAAGCTGGTTTAAGGCGTCCATTCCGCTTGAGGCAGTGACAAGCGACGGGCATCGAAGGCTCAATTCCGGGTCCAGTACAGCATAATCCGGCACGAAGTTTT
Source organism: Clostridia bacterium (assembly GCA_026418215.1). GTDB lineage: Bacteria > Bacillota > Clostridia > DSM-8532 > DSM-8532 > DTU059. Next base: position 1,253 of record JAOABT010000076.1, read on the forward strand.
CATGCCGGAGGGATTTTTTAAAGCCCTGTTCACCCACTCTGCTAAGCACCGCATTTTTAGTGGCTTCACTTCCCGTTCCTGCTGTGGTGGGAACAGCAATGAAAGGCACCTTATTACCGCTGTGCATCTTGGTGCCGATACCTTCCAGATAATTCATGACGCTGCCCTCGGCAGGTATCATGGCCGAAACGGCCTTGCCTGCATCAAGGACGCTACCTCCGCCGATGGCTAAAACAAGCTCAACCGCACAAGCTCTGCAGTTAGCAGTAATGTCATCCACCAGCTCAGGCGACGGCTCATTGTCCACATGCGCTTCTATAAGGTAAATTCCTGATTCCCGAATGGCGTTTATGAGCTTAAAATAATGGGGACTGTTCAAAAAAGAGCTCTTCCCTGTAAGCAAGAGCACCCGCATGGCTGAAAGCTCTTTCATGATGTCAACAATTTTATCAAACACACCCTTGCCGACATAGGTCGAGGGAATTCTGGATAAAGTATAGGCTTTCATTGCTTTATCTTCCTTTCAGTCCTTTATCGCTCGCCTCAATTCTGCTATAATGCAAGCAAACACATTATTATCATAATCGATTCAGGAGCTGAAAGCCATGCCTTACTACGATCTTAAATGCAAAAACTGTGACAATACCTTTAACATGAAAGCGACCATCACCCAGCGACAAAATGGGGAGATAGCCTGCCCGGAATGTGGTTCCCACGACCTTGAGGCAGTCTTTAAAGCGCTTAATTATGTTGTGAAGTCCTCTAACAGCTGTGATGCATCTTCATGTTCGCAGGCGCACCGGTGTCATTCAGGCTGCTGTCACGGCTAGCATCTGTTGCCCACCTGGCTTCGAGCTGCTCAAGTATAGGGATATACGTTTCCCTGGCATGACGGGCGGTCTCGCTGCGTTCATGATGGTGCCTGTCAGCATATTTTCGTACAAAATCAATAATGCTGTCAAATTCATTGTAATCCACCTTGCCGCCCAGGAGCATTCTGTAACAGATGCTTCGGATCACGACAAGCATTCTTTTGAGAATCTGGTGCTATTCCTTCATTAGCTCAATGCACTTCATTCTCAAGCTTCCTTTTCCATCTTATTGTGTCTGATGATTCTATGACTGCCGTCGGGCATTTTCTCATATCTGAAATCAGGATTGGAAGCAATAATAAAGGCCTTAATCCATTCCTCGCGCAGGTTGTAGAAGTTGCCTACCTCCCCCTTAACCCTTTCCCAATGAGGCTTATGGATACATTCATTCACCTTCCACGTGATAAAGTCATCGCTTTGATGGGTGACTTCATTGACGTTGTCGCAGGGCATTCCCTCCAGAATGAAGTCGTTCATGGCCTTGAAAAGCTCTTCTGGTGTATTGGTGCTGTATGGATAGGCTGCTGCTGCCTTTTCCCCCTGTCTTCTGTAGAGGTCCACAATCTCGCCCTTGCGGTCACCTCGTACTGTCAGAATTTTTGTGACCAAAAAAGCCTGCCTGAGCTCAGCGCTTTCGATGCGGGACTGAAGCCAGGCATGAATGTTCGATTGATCAACAACCTCCTCAAGCGGCTTTTGCCCTGCAGGTCTTCCAAACTCGTTGTACATATTGTCAATCCACTCATCCAGTGTGAATTCGTCGAACTGCCTTGCCCAATCAATCAAATCCTGTTCCAAGGCTTCATACCATTGGATTTTGTTATAGAGCCAGTAATGAATCTTTGCCAAAGTTGCACTCATACCGATATTCCTCCTTCTCGTACCCTATTAATCTCTCACTATCTCAGGCTTGGTATGCAGAATATCAATGAATCTACACCATTTCAAATTCGCCTCTGTTGATGCGCTTCAATTCATCCGACTGGGCCAAAACGTCTGATAGCTTCAAAAGCGCGGTGTCCTTATTCTTTGCCTCGAGCATCACATCGAAATCCCTGTTGGCTTTTCGGGTTGCCCGTAAAAACAAAGAAAACTCCTCGTAATCGATATCATCCGCATGACTTCTGAAATCCTTGGGGCTCTTGGGAGATGAAAAATGTACTTTGGGCAGAAGCTTCTGTTTGTCCCAGGTTTCAAAGGCAAGCGGAATGACCTCCTCCAAGGCTTCCCCATGATTGACGCATTTGTGATGGTGGACATCCAGTACCATGGGTATGCCAAGCTCTGTACATATACCGTAAACATCCTGTGCCGAGAAGGATTTATCATCGTTCTCAAGTATAATTCTGAGGCGAATCCGGTCAGGCAGCTTCATAAAATTTTCTTTGAAACGCTCAATGGAAGCTTCTTTGTCCTTGTACAGCCCTCCCACATGCAAAACAAGCTTGTAGCTATAGTCCTCGAGCCCCATGGCCTCAAAAAGACGGACATGGTAGTCCAGGTCTCTGATGGAATCCTGTAGAATTTTGGGATCAGTTGCGTTGATGAGTGTAAAGTGATCTGGATGCGCACTGACTCTGAAACGATTCTCGAGAATAAAACGCCCTATTTCCTTGAATTCTTCCTGAAAATCGGCAGTGTAGTCCCAATCCTGCAAGGAAGGGTGCGTTGCCAGAGGTACCAGCTTGGAGGTCAGCCTGTAAACCCGGATGTCCATGGCCTTATTGTATTTAAGGATGCGCAGGGTGTTTTCGAGATTCTTTTTCGTCACCTGCCGCAGCTTGTAAAGCCGTGCCTTCTCATCGGGGATTTTTGATAGCGTGGTATAGGTAACCGCCCCAGAAGGCGAGCAATCCTCAAGGTTCAGTGTCATCGCCACGTAGCCTAATCGAAACCGCATAGTCATTCACACCCACTTTAAGTATTCTCTTAATATTTCACGCCATGAAGGAATCCATCCGTCAATAAAGCCTAAACGCAAAAACAGACTGCACGCTGCAGCCCGGGTCAGCTCCCTGTTTTCTTTGTTTTGCACGGTTTTAGAATAAATAGCCGTATTATTGGGATAAATCCGCAAAAGGCTCTCATGCAATGCAGAACAGCCGGTTATACTAGGGTAAAAAGGAGAACGCATTTTTATGAGAATTGCAATCATGGGAGCCGGATTATCGGGTTTGGCTTGCGCCATCACACTTGAAAGGCATGGCATCCAGCCTACGATTTTTGAAAAGCGAAGCCAGGTAGGAGATCGTTTCATCAACAGTGAAGCGCTTTTGTCAATACTTAACAGGCCCGTTAATGACAGCCTTGCTTATCTGGCCGACCGTTACGGAATTTTTTTGAAGCCTACAGCCAACATCAAGGAAATGTCCTTTTATTCCGAATCGTCCAAAGCCGTTCTCACAGGGCAATTAGGTTTCAATAATATCCGCGGAAGGCACAAGGACAGCTTTGAGGCCCAACTTAAAGAACAGGTTAAGAGTCAGATTATCTTCAACTCCGGCCATTCTTATGAGGATCTCCTGAAAGAATTCACACATGTGGTGCTGGCCACGGGGGATGGCGAGTACGCCAAAAGAATTCAGCAGTACAGAGAGGACGTTACGTTTTCTTTAAAGGGCGCTATTGTGAAAGGGTTCTTCAGCCGCTTTACAACCTCTGCATGGCTGGACAACCGATTTGCTCCCGGAGGCTATGCCTATCTTATTCCGATGTCGGAAACTGAAGCCAATATGGTCATTACCTACCCTGATACCAGAACAAATCAGAAAAAAGACATTGAGGCTCTTTGGTCTGTTTTCTGGGAAAAAGCCTCCAAGGATTATGACCAGTGCTTTGAGCTCGTAGACCAATTTCAAATTAGAAGGTATATAGCCGGTATCTGTCAGAAGGCCCGTATCGGCAATACCTTTTTTGTGGGCAACAACTTTGGCAGCATTATGCCTTTTTTGGGCTTCGGTCAATTCGTAGCCATCCTGACCGGAATTTATGCGGCACTTGACTTGTGCGGCGAGGGAAGCTACGAAAAGCTGACTCAGCCTTTAAGAAAGGCCTATCACAACTCTCTTGTCCTGCGCCGTTTCATTCAGGATTTCAGCAACAAGCGATGGGACTTTGTTGTGAAAACCATGAACAGCCCCTTTGTAAACAAGGTTTTTGATACGCCAACCATCGATCCTTTTAAAACCCTAAGCTATCTTGTGCGTCCTTTCACACCCATCAAAAAGTGACTTACTGTGCGGCAAACATCTTGATGAGATTAATGACAACAGGGCCTAGCAGCACAATAAAAATGGACGGGAAGATAAATATGATCATAGGCACCAGCATTTTAATAGGTGCTTTCATGGCCTTTTCCTGAATACGCTGCTTTCTGTTCTGCCTGATTTGCTCCGATTGAATTCGCAATACGCGGCCAAGACTTACACCCAGCTGATCGGCCTGGATAACCGCTCCCACAAAGCTCCTTAAGTCTTGGACGCCTATGCGGTCGGCCATCTGGTACATGGCTTCCTTCTTGGTTTTTCCCACCTTGATCTCCTGGAGGACAACCTCAAATTCACGGGCCAAGGTTCCAGGCATTTTCTCAACAACCTTCGAAAGGGCTGAGTCAAAGGTGAGGCCCGCCTCAACGCTTACCGTCAGCAGGTCCATAATGTCAGGAAGTGTTTTCATAACCTCGGATTGGCGCTTTCTTATCTTGCTGTTCAACGACATATTAGGAAACAGAACACCAATTGTACCTACCGCGCAGGTTACAAGAATAAGGTTTTTTAGATCAATACGCATTTGCAGGTAGATGATCAGAATAAAGATAGGCAGACCTACTGTGAGAAAGGCCTGCAGGCCAAGCCAGTTCTTGACTCCCCAATTATTGGGCTTACCGGCCATAACAATCTTTTTTTCAAGATTCGAGATCATTTCGTTTGGCGCGAGCCTTAGGAGTGTCTTACCCACGTTTTCAAAGATAGGCTTTATAACGCGCTCGGAAAAGGATTTACTAAGCTCGTCTTCGGGAGCGTTCTGAACCGTTTGGTTCTTTATGCGTTCGAGGCGCTGCTGGATATCGGCAGCCTGATTGCCCTTTAGGCGCAGAAGATTATAAATCAATGCCGTCAAAGCAACAAATAACAAGAGCATAAGGATAAATCCCTGCATAGTGAGCACCTCCTAAACTTCGATGCTGATGATCTTGCGGATGAACACGATGCCGATGGCTTCCATAACCAGGGCTATGGCGATCATCATAATGCCAAGCGGATCATGGATAAGCGTCAGAATCTGCTGCGGGCTGATAACCCCCACGACGCCTGCCAGGCCAAAGGGCAGCAGCGAGATAATCCAGCCTGACATACGTCCTTGGGCCGTCAAAGCTTTTATCTCGCCCTTGGTGCGGATGCGCTGACGAATGGTTCCCGAAATATTATCAAGGATTTCCGCAAGGTTGCCGCCTATCTGTCTTTGAATCAGAACGGCTGTCACCATGAGCTCCAGGTCGTCACTGCCCACGCGGCCGACCATGTTTTCCAGCGCTGTTTCAGTGTTGACACCCAGGCTTATTTCCTTTTGAAGCTTCATAAACTCATCGGCAACGGGGCCTGTCATTTCGCGGCTGACCGAATCAACCGCCTGGAAAAAGCTGTGTCCGGCCTTCATGGCATTGGACAGAATGGCAATGGTATCGCCAAGCTGGCTGTTAATTGTCTTGAGACGTTTTGCAATGTTTCTTTTTAGCAGGATGGAGGGCAAGAACCAGCCGAGAAAGGCCGGTATCAAAATCAAAAGGCTTTCGCCTAACATAAGCGCACCCAGAATGCCAAAAAAGCCAAAGAGCAAAAGACAGATGGCCAGGTATTCCTCTGGCTTCATCAAGACATTGGCCTTGATGAGGTTTTTTCTGATCTTAGCCTTTAAATTACTAAAGGCGCCAGAACGTTCAATCCCCTTAGCCAGAAAGCCCAGGCCCTGTCTGTAGGTATCCTGCTTTTTTGAGCGGTCCTCCCTTGGAAGCTCCACCTGACCGGTATAAATGCCGATTCGCGACACATAATTGTTTTTTGAAAATATCCCGCTTAAGATCTGGTAGGCCAGAACCCAGAGAGAAATGCCAAGAATCAAAACAATGTAAATCATTGAACTCCCTCCCCGAACTTAAGCTGAGAAAATATCCGACGGCAGGACCACTCCTGTTTTCACAAGCTTATCCATGAACTTTGGCTTAAGGCCCGTGGGAACAAGGCGGCCAGCCACTCTTCCCATATTGTCATGGCCGTCTTCCTTGAAGGTGAAGATATCCTGCAGGGTAATGACGTCACCTTCCATACCCACAACCTCTGTGATGTAGGTGATCTTTCTGGAGCCGTCCTTCAAGCGGGATTGCTGAACAATGAGGTCAACAGCCGACGAAATCTGCTCTCGGATGGCCTTGACAGGCAGCTCCTGTCTCTTATACACATCTGACGCTGCCGACGAGCGA
>JAOABT010000628.1 GCA_026418215.1 Clostridia bacterium
CTCGTCGGCAGCGTCAGATGTGTATAAGAGACAGCGGTAAAAGTGCCTTTATTAAGCACGCTAATTGTCATTTAAAGTAGGCGGTTGATGTTCATAGTATGGCCTTCCCCCTTAGAGCCATTATACACCATAAATGAGACAGCTTTTGTCATAATCGCAGGCAGAAAAGGGAAATATTTAAGGAAGAATAATGAATCTTCTCCGTTGCACGGAAAAAACCTTTATGATATATTATGACTGGTTAAAATTTAAACGAACAATATAGAATTGAAATACGATAGGAGGCAACAAACATGGCAAAGTTAATTGGTAATGCTATTTTCGGTCAGTCCGGCGGACCAACCTCCGTTATTAACGCAAGCGCTGCTGGCGTTATCACCGAGGCCCTCAAGATGGACTGTATTCCAAAGGTATACGGCGCTGCTAACGGTATCCGCGGTATCCTTGAAGAAAACTTCTATGATATGACCCAGGAAGATCCTAAGGAGCTCGAGCTCTTGAAGACAACTCCCTCTTCTGCATTGGGCTCTGTTCGCTACAAGCTCGCTGATCCTTCCAAGGATGACACAGATTACAAGAGACTTCTCGAAGTCTTTAAGAAGTATGATATCCGTTACTTCTTCTATAACGGCGGAAACGACTCCATGGACACCTGCAACAAGATCAGCAAGTTCATGCAGAAATCCGGCTGGGATTGCCGCGTTATGGGCGTACCCAAGACCATCGACAACGACCTCTATGCAACCGACCACTGCCCCGGCTATGCCAGCGCAGCAAAGTATGTTGCAACCTCTACCATGGAAGTTTATCATGACGCACGTGTATATGACACTCCCATGGTTTGTGTCCTTGAAGTTATGGGAAGAAACGCAGGCTGGCTGACCGCTGCTACCGCTCTTGCCACCTACAAGGGACAGGGCCCCGATCTTATTTACCTGCCTGAAATCGACTTCGATATGGACAAGTTCATCGCAGACTGTAAAAAGGTTTACGAAAACAATAACGGAAAGCTGCTTGTTGCAGTATCCGAGGGTATCAAGGACAAGAACGGCAAATACATTTCCGAGTACGGCTCCGATCTTGCCAATGAAAAAGACTCCTTCGGTCATGCTCAGCTCGGCGGAACCGCACAGGTTCTTGTCAGCTACCTCAAGAAGGAATTAAAGTGCAAGGCCCGCGCCATTGAGTTCTCTCTGCTTCAGAGATGCGCCTCTCACTGGGCTTCCGCTACCGACGTTGAAGAAACCTTCACCGCAGGTCAGAAGGCTGTTCAGTACGCAGTAGAAGGCGTGACAGACCACATGGTCGCTTACGCAAGAGACACCAAGGACGGCAAGTATGTTTGCAACTACGTTCTCGTTAACTTAAGCGAGGTCGCCAACACCGAGAAGAAGATCCCCAGAGAGTGGATCAATGCTGACGGAACCGGCCTTACCCAAGACTATGTTGACTATGCTACACCTTTGATTGAGGGCGAATCCAAGCCTCCGATTGTAGATGGTCTGCCCCGCTTTGCAAGACTCAAGAAGGTCCTTGCAAAGAAGTAAATAAGAGCTCAACGTGAATGATGCACGCTGAAAGAGGCCACACTTAAAAGTGGCCTCTTTTTTGTATGTTTTCAAGGCTCAGACATTGTGATAGGAAGAGATGTAGTAGAATAGATGTAAACTATATTTTAGGGAGGGGTCATCCATTGGAACAAGACAAACAGCTATCAGAATACCAGCGAGTCTCACCAAAGGCTGTTAAGCTTTGGTTCAGACAAGGCATTGTCAGCACCGTTTTCTACACTGCTGCAGGCTTATTCTTCTGGGGTGTCTTGCAATTTGCCTACGCCCTTATCCCCTCGCTTTTGCTTTCCCTGTATGCTTTATTTGTTCGCCCAAAGCTTGAGTACAGGCAGTGGTGCTACCGCATCACAGACCGCTATGTGGATATCATTCACGGAATCTTTTTTACAACCGAGACTCACATTCCCATCTTACGCATTCAACACATGGACATCTCCCAGGGACCGCTCCAAAAAGGCTTGGGGCTTACTTCGGTCATCATAGTCACGGCAGGTATGTCCCACCGCATTAAAGCCATTGAATGGGACGCGGCTCAGGCACTTTTAGAGGATATGCGAAACAAAATCTACGAGGTGACAGCTTAAGCATGAATACCCGTTTTAAACACAGGCGTTCCCATGGTATTGTCATCTTTGAGGATTCCATTAAGGGACTCATGAACTTCATTATTCCTTTTGCTATTACGCTTCTCCCCGCTTTTAAATCCGGCAAGCTAGGCAATATCCTAGTTGCAGCAGGTGTTTTCCTTATATTTTTCGGAATCGAAACAGTCTATTCTCTTTTAGCCTGGTATTTCAAGACCTATTCAGTCGAGAACGGCATTTTCAGACTGGAATACGGAGTCTTTATAAAAAAGAACAGAGAGATTCCCATTCAGAAAATCGTGACCCTGCAGGAAATGCAAACGCTCACACAACGGGTTTTTAAAGCCTGGACCATCAAGCTCGATACCGGGAGCAGCCAGCTCAAGGAAACCGAAGCCAAGCTTGTTGTTTCAGAGACAGACCTTTCAAGCCTCCGCCATCTGTTAAATCCGCACATTCAAACGCCTTCCGACGACGCGTTAGAGGATACCACAGAACCAAAATCAGATATAGTATATGAAGCCAAGCCCTCTTCGCTTGTTAAGCTAGGGCTGACCTCCAACGCCATTTTTGCGGGCTTTGCCGTGATTCTATCACTATTTCAATTCCTTTCAGATTTCTTTGACAAGCAAATTCAGCATTTACTTGGTGAAGCACAAAACCTTATTGAGAGGTCTGCAATAAAAATGACCTTGCAGCTGCTTGTAACGCTTCTTTTTATTCTCCTTATTTATTCAGTCCTCTCACTCGGAACAGCTGTGTTGTCGTCGCTGATCAAATACCACGGCTTCAAAGTTTTGAAGGACAAGGATTCCTTGACTATTCAGTACGGCCTCCTTAAAAGAAACAGCTTCACCCTTCTCCAAAGCAAGATCAATGCCGTTTATATGAGGCAGGGCATTCTTAGGCAATGGTTCTCACTGGTGTCGGTCCATATTGAAAGCGTAGGCTATGGTAATGAAAAGGGTGAAGAAGCGCTTTTGATACCTCTCATCCCGCTCCATGATACACCTTCGGTATTGTCACACATCCTTGAGAACTATACCTGGGCCGATAAGAGGACTCCGGTTCCGAAAAGATCGTTGAGGAAATTCATAAT